>NZ_BAAALF010000146.1:8033-21040 GCF_039528135.1 Kitasatospora nipponensis
GAGGGGCGGGGGGGGGGGGGCCCCCCCCCCCCCCCCCCCCCCCGGTCTCGGTGACCGTGGCCGCCTCGGTGGGTGCGGACGGTTCCGGACCGGGGTCCGTTTCCGCTGCGGTCGTTCCCGCCGCCACCTGCGCCACCTGCGCCACCTGCGCCGCCGGTCCGCCGGCCGGCTCGCCTGCCGGCTCGGTCTGCACGGTGGCCCGCGGGCGGGCCGCGCCGAGCAGCGCCGGGTCGTTGCGCAGGATCCGCTGCCGCACGGCCCGCAGCTCGGGGCCCGGGTCGACGCCCAGCTCCTCGGCGAGCAGCCGGCGGACCTGGTCGAAGACGGCCAGCGCGTCGACCTGGCAGCCGTTCTGGTAGAGCGCCCGCATGAGGAGGGCGTACGGTCGCTCGCGCAGTGGGTGCTCGGCGGTCAGGTCGCGCAGCGCGGGCACCGCCAGGGTGTGGTCGCCCAGTTCCAGCTGCAGCCCGCAGTGCTCCTCCAGCAGGCTGAGCCGCAGCTCGCCGAGCCGGGAGCGCTGCTGCTCGGCGAAGGGGCCCGGCAGGCCGGTCAGTGGTTCGCCGCTCCACAGGTCCAGGGCCTCGCCGAGCAGCCGGCGGGCGGTGCGCGGCTCGCCCTCGGCCCGGCCGGCGCCCAGCGCGGCCGCGGCCAGCCGCTCCACCCAGAGCGCGTCCACCGCCTCGGTCGCCACCGCCATCCGGTAGCCGTCGCCCACCGAGGCCAGCAGCCCCGGGGCGCAACCGCCCTGGTCCAGCACCTTGCGCCAGCGCCAGGCGTAGGTGCGCAGCATGGCGGAGGCGCTGGTCGGGGCCGTCTCGCCCCAGAGCGCGCCGATCAGCTCGGCGGCGTTGGTGGCCCGGCCGCCGCGCAGCAGGAGCACGGCCATCATGGCCTGCTGCAGGGGCGAGCCGACCGCCAGCGGCCGGTCACCGCAGTGCGCCCGCATGGCGCCCAGCAGGTGGAAGCGAACGGATTGGATCATGGAACGAACGGCCCCCTCGTGCACACTGCGCCGACCTCACCGGCCCCCTGGTAGCCGGCCGGCGGAGATCAGTACGCGACCGGTGGCGGAATTCGCAGCCCGCACCGCCCCTCCGACCTCCCGACCGGGGGGTGAGCATAGCTCCGATGATCGACGGACTCACAACGGCACACCAGCCGCCAATCAAGGCTGCCCTTTCGGGCCATCCGGCCATCCGAAAGCCCTGGTCCGAATGCCGGGCCCCCACCGCACCGCGCCGGCGCCGTGCGGCGCACCGAGCGCCGGTCGGAATTCCCCCGAACGGGCCGTGCGGGAAAGCGGGTTCGGCGCGACAACGTCGTCCGTACCGATAGTGTCGCCGCCCGGATGACGGCGCGAGCGCTATTGCGACGCCGGCGGCACTCCTGCTGACGTCGGTCCGACGCTCACGGCGGACGCGGGGTACCCCGCCCGTTCCGCACGCGCCCACCCGCCCGGCCGGCCCCAGCCGCGCGCGGCCGCACCGGCGCCGGGACGCCGGTCACCACCCGCACCGGGAGCCATTCGCGAGCCCCGGACGTTTCCCTGACGAACCGTCAACTCGATTCAGGGGAAAGAACGTTATCGGACCCAGGGAGGACCACTCATGGCACCACCCCGCTCCGCCCGCCGGTCGTTGATCGCGCTGCTGGCCGTGCTCGCCGGCCTCGCGTTCTCGACCGCCCCGGCGGCGGCCGCCGCCGCCCGTGCGCTACCGCGCGAGCAGTCGCTGTACGTGACCATGCCCGACGGCGTCCGGATCGCCGTCGACGTCCGGCTGCCGGCCGGCGCCACCGCCGGGCAGCAGTTGCCGACCGTCCTGGAGACCGAACGGTACTGGCGTGCCACCGAGCACGCCGACGGGTCCGTGAGCGACCCCCACGGAGCGTCCGCGGAGCTGTGGAACGCGCGCGGCTACGCCTACGTACTGACCGACCTGCGCGGCACCGGCGCCTCGTTCGGCACGCTGGAGGCCGAGCTCGGCAGCACCCTGATCGCCGACAGCGGCTCGCTCGCCGACTGGATCGCCGCCCAGCCGTGGTCCGACGGCCGCGTCGGGACGACCGGCGTCTCCTACGGCGGCGACACCGCGATGCTCTCCCTGGGCCTGCGCAACCACCACATCACCGCCGCCGCGCCGATCTCCTACGACTTCGACCCCTACGAGGACCTGGTGCGCCCCGGCGGGCTGCTGATCGAGCCCCGGGTCGCCGTCTACGGCCTGCTGCTGCGGATCCTCGACCGGACCGGCGGCACCACCTGCGCCACCAGCGCCCAGACCCAGCAGCTCTGCGCCGCCTACGGGCTGACCGGCGCCGTGCCGAAGCCCGTCGACGGGCCGGACGGGCCGGCGCTGCTCGCCGCCGCGCGGGCCGAGCACGCCGGGAACGCCAACCTGGTCGACTTCGCCCGCGCCGGGGTCGGCCGCGACTACACCGACGGCCCGCAGAGCTGGGCGGTCACCGGCGTGTCGCAGGTGAGCGCCGCGATCAGGGCGGGCGGCGTGCCGGTGCTCACCGACGCCGGCTGGCTGGACGCCGGCACGGCCGACGGCGTGCTCTCCCAGTTCACCGGCCTGTCGAACCCCCAGGACGACTGGATCGGCCCCTGGAGCCACGGCCAGGGCTACCTCGCCGACCCGTTCGTGCCCAGCCGGCCGCTCACCGCCGCCGAGCGGCAGCAGATCGCCGACCGGACCATCGCGTTCTTCGACCGCTACGTCAAGGGCGGCGAACACCCCGACGGCGACCGCCTGGTGCACTACTACACGCTCAACGAGGGCACCTGGCGCACCACCGACCGCTGGCCGGTGGCCGGGACCCGGAACCAGCGGCTCTACCTCGCCGACGGCGACACCCTCAGCCGGCAGCGGCCGCAGTCGACCCCCGGCCGGTCCGACGCCGACCCGCTGACCCTCAACCCCACGGCGGGCACGGGTCCGTTGGACCGCTGGAACACCAACCTGACCGGCGATCCGGTCAGTTACCCCGACCGCGCGGCCGTCGACGGCGAACTGCTCAGCTACACCGGCCCGCCCGTGCGGCAGGACACCAGGGTGACGGGCCTGGGCCGGGTGACCCTCGACGTGACGGGCGTCAGCGGCGCGAGCGACGGAGCGCTGCACGTCTACCTGGAGGACGTCACCCCGGACGGCCGCGTCACCTACGTCACCGAGGGCCAACTCGCCCTGGCCGACCGGGCGGTCGCCCCCTGCTGGAGCAACCCTGACTGGCGCCGGCTGCGCACCCCGCGCAGCTACGCGGCCGCCGACGCGAGCCCCTTCCCGCAGGGCGCGCCGCAGCAGGTGACCCTGGACCTCCAGCCGACCTCGGTGCTCTTCCGGGCCGGCGACCGGATCCGGCTGACCGTCGCGGCCGCCAACCCCGACTCCTTCCAACTCCTGCCCGCCGACGGCAAGGCCGCCTACACCATCGGCCACGGCACCGCACGGCCCTCCTACCTCGACCTCCCGGTGGTCGGCTGAGGCGCCCGGGCGCCCGCCGCTGTTTCGCCGCATGCCGGGGGTCGAATGCCGAAGGCCGGAGAATTCTTCCGGACGCATGCGCACGGGTGTTACTGTCCCGCCATGTCCAAGAACGAGATCGACCAGCTGACCGCCGAGTTCTACGGCGCATTCGACAATCGGGGCGGTAGGACCGCCGATGTGGACCGCCTCCGCCGGCTGATCATTCCGGGCGGTGTCATCGTCGTGACCGGGGCGAAGTTCACGGTCTGCACGGTGGAGGAGTTCATCGCCCCCCGCGAGCGGCTGCTGAGCGAGGGCCGGCTGGTCGAGTTCTTCGAATGGGAGACCGTCGAGCGGACCGACATCGCGGGGGACATCGCCTCGCGGTTCGGCGAGTACCGCAAGTCCGGCACCCTCGACGGCGAGCCGTACGAGGGCGGCGGGAGCAAGACCTTCCAGTTCGTCCGCACCCCGGAGGGCTGGCGGATCGCCGCCTTCTCCTGGTACGAGCAGCCCTGACCGCACCCGGTGCCCGCCGGCCGGCTCCGGCCCGCGAGGCCGACCCGCAAACGGCCGCTGCCGTCCGCCCCCCAGGGGCTGGGCGGCAGCGGCCGGCGCGTGTACCATTGCACTGGATCGCGGCCGGAGCGGCTTTGCGGCTCGCCTTTTCCGGGGAGCGGCGCTGCTGCTCCCCGGTGCTTTTCCGTATTCCCGTGGAGGTGTCACTCCGGGAATGCGTTCGGGTTTGTCGACCACGTCCGGTGAATTCTCCCCGGGCGCCCGCCCCTGACGGTCCGGTGGGGATTCCGTGCTGGCCTTTTGCCGCCTGTCCGGGTCCCGCGTTCGCCCCGGGCGTCCGCCGCCCGCCGGCCCGCCCCCGTCCGGTCGCCTGCCCGCGCGTGCCCGGCGCCGTCCGGCGTCCCGCCGCCGGGTCGCGGGCCGATCGGGTCGGGGTCCAACTGGTGCCCGAGGTGGCGGAGTTGCCGGTCCGACAGTCGGCCGGGCGGCTCGAAAATTGGTCTGGACCCAATGGACTAGACCTTAATGGTCCAGACCCTTGACGGGCCTACTGGGCGGATGTAAACGTACAACTCAGCCCTCAGCGGGGTGTCCTGAGAAGAAGCGCCGTCTCCGCGTGTTCCCCCACTGCTCCGAGCCGGCGTCAGCACGGTGCTTCGACGCGGCGTTCGCCACCGCTCCCGCGGCACCCCTTGGGACACATGGCACGCCCGCCGTGGGTCGTCCACGCGTTCGCGCATCCACGCGTTCGCGTTCGCGATCGAAGGGATCGATCCACCATGCACGCACAGTCCACCAGGAGAGGGTTAGGCGCCAGCCTCGCCACCGTCCTGCTGCTCGCCGGTGTCGCGGCGTTCTCCGCCGGGAGCCCGGCGGTCGCCGACCCCAACACCACCACCGCGGTCAGCGCCGGGCCCGCCAGCTACACCCAGGCGGTTCCCACCGGAGCGCCCTCGGAGTACAACGCCCCGCTGGAGCGGTGCGCGAACGGCGTCAACTACCCGATCGGCGGCGCCAACCCGGTGCTCAGCGAGCCGCTGACCACGCAGTTCGCCAGCAACGTCGGGCTGTCGGAGTACGTCACCTTCAGTGGCAACCAGTGGTACGGCGACTGGAACTTCGTCTTCACCAACACCTCCACCCAGACCCTGTCGCCGGACTGCGCGGTGCTGGTCTTCCGTGCGCCGTCGGGCTCCGACAACCACGGGTACACCAGCACCCAGCAGTACGGTCACCCCCAGCAGGACTACCTGGAGGTGCCGCGCGGCGACGGGACGTCGTTCTACATCGCCCGGATCGACTTCCACGACGTGCCGCTGGTGCAGCGTCAGGTCTCGCCGGGGCAGTCCTTCAGCTACCAGCTCGGCGGCATCCCGAACTCCAAGATCACGCTCGCGCAGATCCGTGACTCGCTGAAGTTCACCGCCGACCTCGACCTGAAGGCCAACCAGTCGCTGGTGCAGCACTACGGCACCAACCGACTGACCAACTAGCCCGATTCAGCCCTGCCGCTGACCGGCTCGGGGCGGGTGCCCCCCCCCCCCCCCCCCCCCGCCCCCCCCCCCCGCCCCGCCCCCCCCCCCCCCCCCCACCCCCCTCCCGCCGTCGCCCAGCCCCTGCCACCACCCCCACACGCCTTGTGAAGAGCCAGAATCGGAGAGGCCGTTGCGCCGCGAACCGAATCGGCGGCCCGGTGCCAGGGCGGGCGCCCTGGTCCTCGTCACGGTGGCCGCGCTGGCCACCGGTTGCGCGAGCTCGCCCCGGACCGGCGCCCCCACGCCCCCGACCCCGCCGCAACCCCAGTCCCTGCAGGCCGACTCGGTCGCCTCCCAGGAGTTCGGCCTGCTGGCCGGCGGTGGCTGGGCACCGGCCTGGGCGCTGTGGAGCGACAGTGCCCAGCAGGCCATCAGCCAGGCCGACTTCGTGCGGCTCAACACCGAGTGCCGGCCCCCCGCCGGGATCGCCTACGTGATCGACAGGAGCACGACCCTCGACCCGGCCACGGTACGGGTCGACTGGCACCGGGCCGGCGCCACCGGCAGCAACACCCTGCTCTACCAGGCGGGTCGGTGGCGGTTCGTCCCCGACGAGGGCGCGCTGGCGGAGTACCGCCTCGGCGTCGAGCCACTGGTGCAGCAGAGAAGGGCCGCGGGATCGTGCCACTGAACCGCGGGACCGAGGTCCGGCTGCGCCTCGGCGCGGCCTTCGCCCTGGCGCTGGGCGCGCTGCTGGTGCTGGCCGGACCGGCCGCCGCGCACGCGAGCCTGGTCTCCTGCTCGCCCTCGGACGGGGCGGTGGTCGCCGCTGAGCCGCGGCAGGTGACGCTGCGCTTCTCCGAGGACGTGACGCTGGAGCTGAGTTCGGTCAAGGTGATCGGACCCGACGGGCGCCGGGTCGACAGCGGACCTCCGCGGTCCGCCGCCGGCGCGGACGCCGGCAGCGGCGGGGGCGCGGGCGCGGGCGGTCAGAGCATCAGCGTCGACCTGGCCGCCGACCCGCAGCAGGGCACCTACGTCCTGGACTGGCGGGTGACCGCGGCCGATGACGGCCACACCACCGCCGGCACCCTCACCTTCTCGGTGGGCGCGCCGAGCCGCACCGCGGTCCCCGGCGGCTTCGGCGCCCCCGACCGGGTGACCGACGCGGTCCTCGACCTGGCGGTCTGGCTGGGCCTGGCGGGGCTGGCGCTGCTGGTCGGACCGGCGGCGATCCGCCTGCACTGCCTGCCCGCCGCGGCGCCCGTGGAGACGGCCACCGCCACGACCACCGCTCTCACCGCCGCCGCGACGGAGCCGGCGGCCCGGCTGCGCCGGCTCGCGGCGCTCGGCTGGGCGACCGTGCTCGCCGGGACGCTGCTCCAGCTCTTCGTCTACGGGCCCTCCACCCAGGGGGAGTCGCTCGCGCACACGGCGGACCGGGCGCTGCTGGCCACCACGCTCGCCACCCACCAGGGGCACACGCTGGTGGCCCGGATCCTCCTGCTGGCGCTGGTCGCGGCGGTCGGCGAGGCGGTGGTGCGCTGGGACCGGGGCGCGCTCCCGGCGGTGCTGCTGACGTTGCTGCTGGCCGGCACCTGGAGCGCGATCAGCCACGCGTCCAGCGGCGCGCTGGTCCCGCTGGCCCTGCTGGTCACCACGCTGCACGTGACCGCGATGGCGGTCTGGGCCGGCGGACTCGCCGCCCTGGTGGTCCTGTCGCGGCGCGCGGGCGGAACGGACCTGGCGACCACCACCGCGCGCTTCTCCCGGCTGGCGCTGGTCTCGGTGGCGGTGCTCGCCGCCACCGGGCTCTACCAGGCGCTGCGCGAGGTCGGCAGCCTCGCCGCCCTGACCGGTACGGAGTTCGGAGAGCTCCTGCTGGTCAAGACGGCGCTCTTCCTCCTGGTGCTCGCGGGGGCGGTCGGCAGCCGCGCCAGGGTGGCGCGGCTGCGCGAGCGGGGCGGTTGGGCGCCGCGGCGCTCGGTCCTGCTCGAACTCGCCGGCGTCACGGCCCTGCTGGTCGTCACCGTGCTGCTGATCGGCACCGCCCCGGCCCGGGACACGCCCAAGCCGGCCAGTACCGGCGCGGCCGCCGCGCAGGGCGGAGCCCGCGCGCGGAGCGACGCCCCGACGGGTCACCCCAGGGAGGCTCGGACCACCGCCGTGAGGTCGGTGGCCGGGTGGCCGGTCAGCCGCGGGACGGCGTCGCTGACGCCGTCCAGCTCGCCGGCGGCCACCGCGGTGTAGGTGGAGACCCAGGCGTCGAGCTGCCACGTCGGGGCGCCGTAGCGGGCGCGGGAGGCGTAGGCCTCTTCGACCGTCTCGGCCTGGTAGCGGACCGGGCGCCCGGTCGCGTGCGCGACCACGGCCGCGATCTCCTCGAAGGTGAGCGCGTGCGGGCCGGTCAGGTCGTAGGTCGCGCCGGCGTGCTCGTCGGCCCGGGTGAGCACGGCCGCGGCGGCGTCCGCGATGTCGTCCTGGGCGACGACCGCGGCGCGCCCCTGGCCGCCGGGGCCGCGGATCACGCCGTCCTCGCCGACCATGGCGGGCATGAAGTCGGCGTAGAGGTTGTCGCGCAGGAAGGTGAAGGCCAGGCCGCTGGCGCGGATGTGCTGCTCGGTCTGCCAGTGGTCGCGGGCCAGGGTGAAGGTCGCGTCCGGGGCGGCGCCGAAGAACGAGACGTACACCAGGTGCCCCACCCCGGCCTCGGCCGCCGCGTCGACGAAGGTGCGGTGCTGCTCCAGCCGGTCCGGCGCCTCCGAGGCGGAGACCATCAGCACCCGGTCCACGCCGTCCAGCGCGCGCAGGACGGCCTCGCGGTCACCGAACGCGCAGGGCAGGGCGGCGGAGTCGGGCAGGTCGGGCACCTTGGCGAGGTTGCGCGCGAGCAGCCGCTGCGGGACGCCGGCGGCCGCCAGGCGGCGGGCGACCCGACCGCCGAGGCGGCCGGAGGCGCCGGTGACGGCGAGCGTGGACCTGCTGGGGGCGTCGGCCATCGGGCCTGCTCCGTTCTCCGCCGGGACGGGGTGGCGGCGGCGGTGGGTGGGGACGGGGTGGGGACGGGGGCGTGCGGACACCCCGATCCGTATCAGAGGCCGCCGCCCCCGGCGGCACGACGCGCCCGGGGCCCCACGGCCCTACGCTGGGCCGGTGTTCTCCTCCCAGGGCCCCTCGCTCCGCGACCTGACCGTGCAGGCGCTGTCCTCCGTCGAGCACGGCTACGACCTGCTCGCGCCGACCTTCGACCACACCCCCTTCCGCACCCCCGACCACGTCCTCGACGCGACCGCCGGCGCGCTCGCCCCGCTCGGACCGTTCGAGGCCGGGCTGGACGTGTGCTGCGGCACCGGCGCGGGCCTGCGGGTCCTCCAGCCGCTGTGCCGCGGGCCGGTGACCGGCGTCGACTTCAGCCACGGGATGCTCGACCGGGCCCGCCGCGCCCACCCGGACGCGCGCTGGGTGCGGGCCGACGCCCGCGCGCTGCCGTTCGCCGGGGCCTTCGACCTGGCGGTCAGCTTCGGCGCGCTGGGCCACTTCCTGCCCGCCGAGCGGGCCGCGCTCTTCGCCGGCGCGCACCGCGCGCTGCGCCCCGGCGGGCTCTTCGCCCTCCCGGTCGCGGCGCCGCCGCGGATCACCTCGCCCGGGTACTGGACGCTGTTCGGCTTCGACACGGTGATGCGGGTGCGGAACGCCGTGTGGCGGCCCCCGTTCGTCATGTACTACCGCGGTGCCACGCTGGCGGCGCTGCGCGCGGAGCTGGCGGCGGCCGGCTTCGCCGTGACGTCCCCACCGCTGGCGGAGCTGGGGGTACGTCAGGACGGCAGCCCCCGCTGCCGGTTGGTCCTCGGGCGCAGGATCTGAGCGTCCGGCCCGCCGCCGGGCGGGAATCGCGGATTCCGGCGTGTGCCGCGCCGCCGGGCGCTAGCCTCTACTCCTGTACCGGGCGGCCGACGGCGTGGGGGCAGCAGGCGTGGCGAGTGACATGGCGGCCTTCCGTCGGATGCAACGTCACCTGCGCGGCGAGGCGGAGCGCGCCGACTTCCTGATCGACCTTTCCAACATCGTCCGCGAGCGAACCCTGGGCGGGCCCACGGCCCGGTCGCTGGAGCGGCTGCGCCTGGTGCTGCGGGCCCTGCGCGCCTGGACCGGCGACCAGGAGGTCACCGTCCACGCGATCGCGGACAACAGCCTGCTGCGCCCGCAGTTCGACGGCGAGTTCCCCGACCCGGCGGAGGGCGCGCTGCTGCGCGAGTGGCGCGACCGCGAGCTGATCGCCGCCATCGACAAGGCCGACCCCGACCTGCTCGACCACGCGAAGGTGCTCGGCACCCCGGTCATCAGCGGTGACTCCTTCAAGGGCCACCGGGGTGTCCACCCCTGGATCCAGGGCGACCGCGAGCACTTCCTCAAGCCCGAACGCCCCGCGGGCGGCCCGGTCCGGCTGGTGCCCCGGGACATGCGCGTGCTGGCCGACCAGGAGGTCTCCCGGGAGCGCGAGCGCGACGGGCTCAAGGCCCGCAACCTGCTGGACTTCCGCGGCCGGGCGCGCGCCGACGTACTGGAGCGCTCCTGGCGCTGCCCCCGGCCGGCCTGCTTCCCCAGCCCCGCGATCCGCGGCGGCAAGGTGGTCTGCCGCGCGCACGGGACGCTGCTGACGGACGGCGGCCCGCGCCGGCCCCGGCTGCAGCTCAAGATCCTCATCGACGGGGAGTGCCGCGCCTGGGAGAACCTGACGCAGGACGAGGGCACCGAGTTCGCCCTCGGCCGGCGCCACCTGGCGAGGATCGCGCCGGAGCACCTCGACGAGAAGCGCCGGTCGAGGATCAGCCGCGAGCACCTGCTGATCGTCTGCCGCCGCGGCACGCTCCGGGTGCTCGACACCAGTCGGGTGCGCAGCCGGATGCGCACCCTGCGGCCGGGCGCGGCGCCCACGCCGTGGCGCGACCTGCCGCACCTCGAGGGCCCGCTCGCGACGCCGACCGCGGAGCGGCCGTTCTGCGCCTTCGGCCCGGACGACGAGATCGAGCTGGTCCCCGGGGTCGTGCTGCGCCGCAGCGGCCAGCGCTGGCCGGGGGAGCGGCCCGAGGGCGTGCGCGCCAAACCGCCCAGGCGCTCCGGGGACGGCGACGAGATGACGAGTCTGGGCTGAGTCGTGGTGGGCCGGGTGGCCGGTGGGCCGGGTTCCCGGTGGATCGGGTGAGGAGTTCGGGTGGAGCCGCTGCGGGAGCAGGATCCCCAGGAGATCGGCCCCTACCGGCTGTTCGCGCTGCTCGGCAGTGGCGGGTGGGGGAACGTCTACTTCGCCCGTCCCGCGTTCGGCCGTGCGGTGGCCCTCAAGACGATCCGGCCCGACCGCCTGGAGGTCGACCCGCACCACTTCCGCAGCCGGTTCGCCCGCGAGGTGGAGGCGGCCGGCGCGGTCGACGGGCAGTACACCGCTCAGCTGGTCGACTCCGACGTCCGGGCCCGGGAGCCCTGGTTCGCCACCCGCTACATCCCCGGGGTGAACCTGGGCGAGGCCCTCGACCAGTGCGGGGGACCGCTGCCGCAGCAGACCTGGCGGGTGCTGGCCACCGGCCTGGTGGACGCCCTGCGGAGCATCCACGCCGCCGGCCTGGTGCACCGCGACCTCAAGCTCGCCAACGTCCTGATGGCCCTGGAGGGCCCCTACGTCATCGACTTCGGGATCGCCCGGCACCTCGCCCCCGAGGACGGCGGCACGCTGACCGGCCTCGGGACCGTCCCGCGCACGACCACCTTCGCCGCGCCCGAGCAGCTCCGCGACGAGCGGGTCGGCCCGGCCTGTGACGTCTTCGCGCTGGGCCTGGTGCTGGCGTACGCGGCGCTGAACCGCCACCCCTTCGGCCGCGGCTCGACCAGCGAGATCGAGGCGAACATCCTGCACGACCGGCCGCGGCTCGACGGCCTGTCACCCGCCGTGGAGAAGGTGGTCCGTCCCTGCCTGGAGCCCAGGCCGCAGGACCGGCCCTCGCCGGCCGAGATCGCGGGCCTGCTGGCGGTGAAGGGCAGTGCGCAGCAGGAGTGGTGGCTGCCGCCGGGGCTGCGGTCCGTGGTCGGCGAGCGGACCACCCTCGCGCTCGACCTCCCGCAGCCTATGCGGGACGGCCGGACGGGGCTCGTGCCCGCCGGCGGATCGCCCCTGAACCCGACGCCGACCCCAGCGCCGACCCCGACCCCGACCCCGGCGCAGTTCCTGTCGGACGCCCTGGCCCGGGTGGAGCGCGAACTCGGGGCGCCCGCGACCGGCGGTCCGGCGCAGGAGCCGACCACCCTGCCGCCCGGCGCCACCGGCTCGCCGGCCCCCCGACCGGGCACCGGGGCCGGGGACGACGTCCGCGCGCGGCTGCTGGCCGAGGCCGAGACCGGCAAGCCGGAGGCGATGCGCCACTACGCCGGCTACTGCAAGAAGGCCGGCGAGCTGTCGGCCGCCCTGCACTGGTACCGGCGTTCGGCGGCGGGCGGCAACACCACCGGGGCCCGGGAGGCGGCGCAGCTGATCGAACGGCACTTCCCCGACCAGCAGGGGCAGGTACGGGCGCTCTACCGGGCGGCGGCCGACGGCGGGGACGTGCACTCGATGATGTGGCTGGGCGAGCTGCTGGAGCGGCAGCCGGGCGGCTTGGCGCAGGCGCTGAGCTGGTACGAGCAGGCGGCGGCCCGGAAGCACGAGAAGGCCAAGGAGGCGATCGCGCGGGTCCGGGCCGCCCAGGGCCCCAGGGCGGTGCGCGCTGCCGCTGCTCCGGGTCCGGCTCCTGCTCCTGCTCGTGTCCCCGCTCCCGCCGCTGCTCCGGCCCCCGCTCGTGTCCCCGCTCCCGCCGCTGCTCCGGCTCCCGCTCCGTCGCCGACCCCGGTGCCGCCGGTCGGGGTCGAGGAGGAACTGCTGACCATCCACCGGCCCGCCGCCCTGCGCGGTGAGATCCACTCGATGCTGACCCTGGGGAACTGGTTCAACAAGGAGAAGCGCGAGCAGGAGGCCCTGGTCTGGTACCGCCGGGCCGCGGAGGCCGGTCACGGGCACGGCATGCTGGCGACCGCCCAACTGCTGGGGAAGGACCCCCAGCGGCAGGCCGAGGCGATGCACTGGTACCGCAGGGCCGCGGAGGTCGGCAACAAGGCCGCCCTCCACCGCCTCGGGGTCCGGGCGCGCAGGGCGGGGCAACCGGCCGAGGCCATCGGGTACTTCCTGCGGGCCGCCGAGGGCGGGCACCTGTTCTCCATGGTCGAGCTGGCCGAGCTCCTGGAGGAGAGCGGGCGGCTGGACCGGGCCGCACTGTGGTACCAGCGCGCAGCAGGGAAGGGCCACCCCGAGGCGGGGCAGGCGGCGGAGCGGCTCCGCGCCGCGCAGCCACCGACGAAGGCCACCCCGGCCCCGGCGAAGGCGGCGTCGGCGCCGGCCCCCAAACCCACCCCGGCCGCCGCGAAGCCGAAGACGGCCCCCCCCCCCCCCCCCCCCCCCCCCCCCCCCCACCCCCCCCCCCCCCCCCCCCCCCCCCCCCCCCCCCCCCCCCCCCCCCCCCCCCCC
>NZ_BAAALF010000147.1:0-21014 GCF_039528135.1 Kitasatospora nipponensis
CGCGGGAGCCGAGGCGGGCGGCGCCGCCGGCGGGGTGGAGCTCGCGCTCGCGGCCGTGCCCTGGCCCGCCGCCCCCGCCGATCCGTCCTGGCTGGGCTCGCACCCCGCCATCAGCAGCATCGCCACGGTCGCCGTTCCGACGGCCAGCCAGACTCCGGTGCTCCGGTTTCCCACGGATCCCCCACCCCTCACGCGTTCCCTGACCCCATCAATGGTCAGATCTTCATACGTGATGACTGATGGCTTCCGCCACCTTTTGGCCGAATCCGTCTCCCCCGTCCGGCCACCGCCTCCCCTACTCCCTCGCCCGCCGGTTCTCCTCCGCCGACTCGGCGACGCCGGCCTCGTGTCCGGCCAGGTAGACGCGTCGGACGAAGGCGGCGGCCTGCTCCTGCGTCAGGTCGCTGGTGAGCGTCATCAGCTCGTCGGTGAAGCGGATCAGCCAGTGGTGTGGGTGCGCCATGCCACCATGACACCTCGTCAACGCCCGTGCCGCGCGCGGACGGACCCATTCGTGAGCGGGCACCGGACGCCCCGGGGCGGGCAGCGCTTGCACGGTCCCGAGCCCCTGTGTCACGCTGCCGACAGCGCTACCCGTGCGTCCAGAACTCACGAGGGGCCCGGCCGTCCCGGCCGGGCCCCGCCCCCCCGGGGGGGGGGCCCCCCCCCCCCCCCCCCGGCCCCCCCCGCGTTTTCACCCTCCTACCACCCCTCCGGGAGCAGTCATGCGGATCACCGCGACGCGCGGCGACCACACCGTGACCATCGAGATCGACGGCGCCTCGCCCGCCCTGCTGCGCCAGGCCGAGGCCGCCGCGCTCCGCCTCCTGGGCACCCCGCCCGGCAAGGCCGCCAAGCCACCACTCGGCTTCGCCACCACCACGCACCGCGCGACGCGCGAGGACGAGACCCCGCGGTAGCCTCGCCCGGCCGGCCGGCCCGCCGGGCGCGCGGGCTACTCCCAGTGCGGGTGGCCGTCGTGGTCGATGTCCAGGCAGGTGAGGGCCAGGCCCTGGTCGTTGGTGACCGTCTGCCCCTCGTCGGCCACCGGGCAGAACCGCCCCTTGCGCGCGGTCGGGTAGCTGCCGCCCCCGGGGTTCTGCGCGGGCGGTGTGGTGGGCACGGGCGCGGGCGCGATGGTGGGCGCGGGCGGAGCGGGCGGCGTGGTGGGCGCGGGCGCGGCGGGCTGGGTGTGGGCCGGGGCCGTCGGGTGCACGGGAGCGGTGGTGCGGGCCGGCGCGGCGGCCGGGGTGGTGGCAACGGGCGCGACCGGCTCGGCACTGGGACTCACGCTCGCGGGCGCGGGCGCGGCGGTGGTCGCCTCCGGACTCGGCGTGGGCGTGGGCGTGGGCGCCGCGGGGGGCGTCGACGCACCGGTCGGCGACGGCGACGGCGACGCGGACGCCGGCGGTGAGGTCGGGGCGGAGCCGGTGCTCGACACCGGCACGGTCGCCGGCGCCGGCGTCCTGGGCCCGAGGACGGCCGCGAGCCAGAAAACGCTGTAGCAGCTCAGCAGCACCACCGCGGTGACCTTCACCGCCTTCGTCCGGCGGCTGCGCCACAGCAGGAAGAAGCCCAGCGGCGGCAGGACGGCCGCCCCCAGGGCCTTGAGGACGGTTCTGCGCTTGGATATCGGCTCGGTGCTCACGGGCAGAGAACCTATCCGTCACCCTGACGGCAGCAGGGCATCGTGATCAGCTGGTACTCCCAACAGTTACCACCCCGAGACGCTCCGTCCCCGGACTTACCGTCAACTCCCCATCGACGGCGGCCCACAAGCCCCGGCGCGCACCCTCAGGAACGCCCGCGACCGTGAACGCGAAGCTGCACGGGCCGTAGCCGCTCACCCCCTGCGACCTGCCGGTGTCCAGTGACGCGCTGCCAACTACCGCGCCCGCCAGCCCGGTCACCAGCGGCCGCCCCCACCACGAGAGCCCCGCCGGCGAACATTCGGACAGGTACGCACGGGTAGCCGACCGCACCGGCATCTCGTCGGACATGCGTAGGGGCTTGGCAGGCACCCGAGCGCAGAACCCGCCCGGTCGCCGGATCGTGACCAAGGAGGCGGCATCAGGTCGAGCCCCGGCGTGGCGTCCCCTCACCAACTAGCCCGAGCCAGCCCCCTGAACAGTCGAGAAGGGCCCCCGACGCAGGTCGGAGGCCCTTCTCGGGGCGAAGCCCCGGCTGAGCAGCGGACGAGTCGGCCTGTACGCCGGGAACAGTCTCTTCATGGGCACCGAATTGGGAAAACGTCCCGCCAAGGGGCCAGATCGCCACGTGATCGCCACACCCTCGGTGGTCGGCTCTCTCCGTGCCGAAGTACTGCGGAGGGAGCCGCTACCGGCTCCAGATCAGGGAGCGATCAGCTTGCGGACCGCGTCGCTCACCTCGGGCAACTCACTCGGCAGTACCCACTGGTGGGCGTCGTGCTCGGTGAGGACAACCGGCTCGGTCTTCTCCGTGATGACGGCGAAGTTGAACTGACGAGTGGTGCCGCCACGGCTGTTGGTGTAGTCGAAGTGGCCGATGTAGCCACTGACCTGGTCGATGGTCAGGCCGGTCTCCTCGGCGGTCTCCCGATGAAGGGCGTCGAGGATGGTCTCCCCTGCCTCGACGGTTCCTGACGGGATCTCCCACAGGCCGCCCATGTAGTCGTCAGGGTTGCGACGCACGAGCAGGACCCTGCCATCGTGGTTGATCACGGCGGCGGCGACAAATCCCGAGATGCCGGCGGCTTCGGCCTCGGCCGCCAGGCCGGCCACGAACTCGGGGGAGATGACGGTCATTACAGCTCCTTGTGATGGTCGCTGATCTTGATGGCCGCGCGAACGTACTGCTCGGCCAGTTCGAGATCCTGCTCACGATGCCAGACCGGGAGCTTGATCGTGTGGGCGTGGGCGCGCTCGGCGACGGGGAAGTCCCCCGGCTGGTACCGGCGCTGGGAGTGCGGGTGGCCGGGGAACAGCGGGCCGGGCTGCTGGTACAACGGCAGCTGGTTCATGGGGCAGGTGGAGCCCGGCCGGTCGAAGTCGGTGGCGCCTTCGGCGATCAGCGCCTGGTGGAACCGCTCGATCGGCAGGCCGGCGAGCTCGTCCGGCCGGTAGGTGAGCGTCAACCCGTACCAGGACGGGATCACCCCTTCGGGCATGGCGGTGACCTCCAAGCCGGGTACCCGGGCGAGCGCGCCGGTGAGGTAACGGGCGATCTCGGCCCGGCCGGCGAGGTAGCCGTCGAGGCGGGCGAGCTGGTCGTGGGCGATGGCGGCGGCGAGAGGGTGGATGCGGAGCTTGAGGCCAGCCCCGGTGACCGCGTACCGCGCGAGCGGATGGCCTTCCGGGATCTCGGACTTGGCCCGCTTGTTGTAGTGCGCGAGGGTGATGACGCGGTGGTAGATGTCGTCGTCGTCCGTGAGGACGAAGCCGCCCTCGCCGCCGGAGAGCGGCTTGGGGCCGTTGAGGGAGAAGGCCGAGGCGAGGCCGAAGGTGCCGATCTTCTGCCCCGCGATGCTGGCGCCGTGCGCGTGGGAGCCGTCTTCCAGCACCGCCAGGTCGTGCGTGTTCGCCACCGCCTGGATGTCGGCCATGTCGGCGGGCTTGCCCCACAGGTGGGTGACCATCACCGCCCGGGTCCGGGGCGTGATCAGCTCATCAATCCGGTCCGGGTCGATGTTGCCGTCCGGCCGGGTCTCGCACAGCACCGGCACCGCGCGGAGGTGGAACAGCGGGGATGCGGTGGCGTGGAACGTCCAGGCCGGGACGATCACCTCGTCACCGGGCTTGATGCGGGCGGCCCAGTAGGTGGCGTGCAGGGCAGCGGTGCCGGAGCTGGTAGTGACCGCGTGCCGGACGCCGAAGTACCCCTGGAGGCTGTCCTCCAGCTCGGCGACGATGCCAGACCGGCCGGGGATCGAGATCGCCTCCTCCAACTGGGCGGCGACCTTGGCGCGGGTGGTGTCGTCGATCGGCGGCCAGGTGAAGTGCGGGCCACCGGTGGTGACGGCGGGCTTGCCGCCGAGCAGGGCGAGAGGGCTGGTCACAGCATCTCCTTCGGGTCGATGTAACGCCCCGCTGCCTTGGACCGGTAGCAGGAGGCGATGAACGCGGCGTGCGCGAGGTGCTGGTCCGGGCCGGAGGTGTTGGGCCGCTCGCCGTCCAGGACGCGGCAGAAGTAGTCGATCTGCGCGGCCGACGCCGAGGCCGGCGCGTGCGGGCGGGTCAGCTCCTCGACCACGGCACCGCCCAGGTCGAGCCGCTGGACCTGGCCCTTGGTCAGCAGCACAGATCCTCGGGTGCCGACCACGTGCAGCCGCTCGGTCTTCGGGGCTACCCACCTGGACAGCAGCACCGAGCCGTACAGGTCGCTGTCGTAGCCGAGCTGGATGACGGCGGTGTCCTCCGCGTCGTACCCGCCGCCCGGGACGGCGGTGGTGGAGAACTCGGCGAGGACCCGGCTTGGCATCCCGAAGTACCACAGCAGCAGGTCGATCAGGTGGTAGCCCATGTCGATGATGCAGCCGCCCCCGGCCTGCCGAACGTCCCCACGCCAGCCGCCGCCGGGGTCGTCGGTGTGGAATGTGTACTGGCCATCGATCAGAAACGGGGTGCCGATCTGGTCCAGCAGCCCGGCGACGCTGGTGTAGATCGGGTTGAAGCGTCGCTGGAGGGTGACCATCAGCTCAACCTGCCCGGCCTGGCAGATCTGGGTGAGCTCCCGGGCCTCCTCCACCGAAGTGGCGAACGGCTTCTCCTTGAGGACGTGGACGCCCCGGGCGGCACATTCCTGGACGACCTCGCGTCCGGCGTGGTGCGGGACGGCGACGACCACGAAGTCCGGGGCCAGCGCATCCAGCAGCTCACCGGCGCGGGTGAATCCCGGGACCTGGAGAGCTTCCTGCCGCTGACGCAGGATGTCGGGGTTGCTGTCGCAGACGGCGACGAGCTCAGCCCTGCTGGACCCGAGCAAGCCGGGCAGATGGTCTTCGAGCGATTGGTGACCGAGGCCGATGACCGCAGCGCGTCGTTTCATGCGCGGACTCCTTCCGCTTCGCGAAGGAACTTCTTCGGTACACGACGAGTAGAGCCCAACTCGCGGTCACCAACCAGGCGTTGTCTGTGGTCCCGGGGTGGTCCCGCCTGTATGCGCAGTAGGCTCACGGTCACCGTCGATGATGGGATTGGCCCCGTGGACGACCAGATCCGGCACCCCCTCGCATACGCCCGCGCGCTGCGCGGCTGGTCCCAGACCGACCTCGCGGCCCGAATTCACCACGCCGCCCGGAACAGACCCGAGGGTCTTCGCTCCGGCACCGACAAGGCCGCCGTCAGCAAGTGGGAGAACTGGCGCAAGACGCCCAGCATCGAATCCCAACTCCTGATCGCCGAAGCCTTCGACGTCCCGATTGCCGACCTGAAAGCCTTCGAGTGGCCGCACTGGCTGCCCGGTCAGGAACGACCAGTGCCGCTCGGGTCGGCGTTCACTGTTCGCGCACTTCGAGATGCACAGAGAGCCGCCATGGACCATCGCCGCCGTACATTCATGACATTCAGTGCGCTCGCGCTGGCCGGGTTGTCAGCCCAGTGGGCCGCCCTCGAACCCGACCGGCTCACCACCGCCCTGAACGGCCGGCGCGTTGGCGGCGAACTGGTCGACTGGCTAGAGGACACCAGCGCAAAGCTGACCGCCCTACCCACCGAACAGCGCCAGCACACCGCGAAGTTGATGGACACCCAGCTGGAGACGGTCACCGACCTGTTGGAACAAGGCCGGTACACCGAACCCGTCGGCTGGCGGCTTCACCTGCTGGCCGCCTCCCTGGCCAGCACCTGCGGCTGGCACCAGTTCGACCAGGGCCAGCACTATGCGGCGGGCAAGCTCTGGAACGCAGCCCTGGCCAACGCACACGCTGCCCGCGACCGCGACCTCGGCGCCGGAATCCTCTCCGACTTCGCCTACCAGTCGATCTGGCTCACCCAGCCCGACGCCGCCGTCGAACCCCTCAGCCAGGCCCTCATCCACACCCGGCACCCCACCGCCCGGTCCCTGCTCCACCTCCGCCGGGCCCGCGCCCACGCCGCTCTCGGAGCTGCCGCCGACTGCCACCGCGACCTGGCCGCCGCCGAGACTGCCCTGCTGACCGACAGCCCCGACCCGGCGCCCGCATGGTGCGGGTGGATGAGCACAGCAGACCTGGCCGTCGACTCTGGCCAATGCATGCTCGACCTCGGCCGCACCGATGAAGCGCACGCCCGCATCAACGAGGGCATGAGCCTGCTGCCGCGCTCCCGAGACAAGACGCGCGGAATCTTCCTGACCTACGAAGCCCGCAGTCTGCTGCAGGCCCGCGAGGTCGAACAGGCCCTCGCGGTGACAAACCAGTCGCTCGACCTCGCGACCCGGATCGGCGCCGAGCGGTGCGTCACCCTGGTGCGCGAGCTCGCGCCGGCGTTCAAGCCTTACCGCCAGGTCGACGGGGTCGGCGACCTCATGGACCGACTCAAGGAGAGCTGACGCCGAGAAGCCTGGCACCTGCTATTGAGTCGCCACTCAATCGCCACAAGGCACCCAGAAACAGGCCGCAACAGACGCGAAGAGTGAGCGAACGGCTACAGGATTTCGGGACATGAAAAGGCCCCCTGACCTGCGAAGTGCAGGCCAGGGGGCCTTCCCCAGCTAGGCGGCGGACGAGTCGGCCTGTACGCCGGGTTCTGTCTCCCGGGGTGCTTGCGCGGCCCGGGGAGGCGGCCATCCATCTAGGGCTGCCGTTGCCGACAGCCTCGTGCGGTCTACCCGCGGACTCGGGCGAGCAGCCCTCGAACATCCGCGCACGGCGCCCGAGGGCGTCGATCTTGACCTTGCTCCGAGTGGGGTTTACCTAGCCGGCCGAGTCACCTCGGTCGCTGGTGGTCTCTTACACCACCGTTTCACCCTTACCTGCGGCCGAAGCCGCCGGCGGTCTGTTTTCTGTGGCACTGTCCCGCGGGTCACCCCGGGTGGGCGTTACCCACCACCCTGCTCTGTGGAGCCCGGACGTTCCTCGGCGGGCCCGCAAGGGACCCGACGCGGCCGCCCGGCCGGCTCGTCCGCCGTACCGGTCATCCTAGCCGGTCCCCGTTCGCCGGCCGCCCACCGGCCGCGCGGCCGCCGCTCAGGCGGGTGCGAAGCGCACGGTGCGGGTGGCCGGGTCGGCCCGGGTCAGCCGCACCCGCAGCCGCTCGCCGAGTGGGAGGTGGTGGCCGGCCGCGCTCTCGCAGCGGGCCCGGACGGCGGGCTCGGTCAGCTGGACGGTGCCGACCTCGGGGCGCCGCTCGTCCAGGTCGACCACCACGGCGTCGAAGTCCTCGCCCTCCCGACCGCGCAGCAGCTCGGCCTCCACCAGGTCCACGCAGGCCCGCTCCACCTCGTGCGCGCGGCGCTCGCCGCCGGCCATCAGCGCGGGCACCTCAGCCAGCGAGTCACCCACCCACGAGGGGACCGGCTCGCCGGCCGCGAGCGCCACGCAGATCTCCTGGGCCCAGCGGTCGGCCAGCCGGCGCAGCGGCGCGGTGCAGTGCGTGTAGGGGGCGGCCAGCGCGGCGTGCCCGGGGTCGGCGGGGGCCGGCAGCCCGCGGGCGGTGTCGAAGGCGTGGTAGCCGGCGCCGCGGAGCAGGCCGGTGCACTCGTTGAGGAAGGCCGCGTGGTGCGGCAGGTGCGGGTCCAGCGAGCGGATCAGCGCGGCGTAGGGCAGCGCGGGCGGCCAGGGCACGTAGAGCGCGTGGGCGCAGCGGCGCAGGCGGGCGTAGCCGGACTCGGGGGCGGCGGGCAGGGTACGCAGCAGGCCGGTACCGGCGTCCAGCATCAGTTCGGCGGCGGCCATGCCGGCGAGCAGCGAGATCTGGGCGTTCCAGCCGTCGACCGGGCGCGGGGCGCGGTAGCCGGGCCGGTAGCCGTCGGCGGTGGCCTCGATCTCCTGCTCGGGGACCGGCAGGCTGATCCCGCCGCGGGCCTGCTCCTGCAGCTCGCGGGCCAGGCCGATCTCGGCGAGCAGGGTCAGCTGCGGGTCGGGGTGGCCGCTGTCGACGGCGACCTGCACGGCCCCGTAGTCCAGCCGGCGGCGCGAGCGCACGGTGGCCCGGCGGACGTCGGCGAGCACGGTGGCGCCGTCCGGGTCGAGGTCGATCTGCCAGAGCACGGCCGGGCGCGGTTCGCCGGGCAGCAGGCTGGCCGCGCCCTCGCTGAGCACCGCGGGGTGCAGCGGGACCCGCCGGTCGGGGAAGTACAGGGTCTGCACCCGGCGCCGGGCCTCGGCGTCGAGGGCGCCGCCGGGCCGGACGAAGGCGGCGACGTCGGCGATCGCGTAGTGCACCCGGTAGCCGCCGCCGGGGCGCCGGGCCAGGTGCATGGCCTGGTCGAGGTCGAGCGAGCCGGGCGGGTCCAGGGTGAAGAGCGGCAGCTCGGTGGCGTCGTACCCGGGCAGCTTCGCAGTGGCGGCGGCCTGCTCGGCCTCGGCCAGCACCTCGGGCGGCCAGTCGCCGGGGATCTCCAGACGGGCGCGCAGCTGGTCCAGTTCGGAGTGGATCCGGGCCGAGTCGGCGGCGTCGGCGGCTCGGACCCGCAGGTGGCGGCGGGGCATGCGGGCAGCGTACGGCCCGCCGCCCGCGCCACGACGGTGCCGCGCGGCGGCGGAGCGGGGCGGGGACGGGGGCGGACGGTGGCTCCGCCGGTCCGGGTTAGGGAGCCCCCGGGTGGGCCCGGTAGATTGCCACAAAATGTTTCACGCCCCCGCCGCCCTGCCGTCACGAGGAGTTCCGCGCATGCCGTTCCTGGTCCTGCTGCCGCCGTCCGAGGGCAAGGCGCACGCGCCGCAGGGGGCGCCGGTGGACCTCGGGACGCTCTCGCTGCCGGGCCTGACCGCGGCGCGGGCCGAGGTGCTGGACGCGCTGGTGACGCTCTGCCGCGGGCCCCAGGACACCGCCGCCGAGGTGCTCGGCCTCAGCCAGGGCCTGCGGGGCGAGATCGCGCGCAACGCCGGGCTGCGCACGGCCGGCGCGCTGCCGGCCGGCGAGCTGTACACCGGGGTGCTCTTCGACGCGCTCGCGCTGGCCAAGCTGGACGAGGCCGCCTACGCCCGCGCCGAGCGCTCGCTGCTGGTCTTCTCCGGGCTCTGGGGCGCGCTGCGGATCGGCGACCGGATCCCGCCCTACCGCTGCTCGGGCGGGGTGAAGCTGCCGCCGCTGGGCGCGCTCGGCGGCTACTGGCGCCGGGCGACCGCCGAGGTGCTGCCGGCCGAGGCGGACGGGCTGGTGCTGGACCTGCGCAGCTCGGCCTACGCGGCCTCCTGGAAGCCGGCCGGCGAGCTGGTGGGCCGGACCGCGACCGTGCGGGTGCTGCAGGAGCGCGACGGGAAGCGCTCGGTGGTCAGCCACTTCAACAAGGCCACCAAGGGCAGGATGGTGCGCGACCTGCTGAACAGCGGCGCCGAGCCGGGCACGCCGGGCGAGCTGGTGGAGGTGCTGCTCGGGCTCGGCTACCGGGTGGAGGTCGCCGCGCAGGGCACCGCCCGCAAGCCGTGGCAGCTCGACGTCGTGGTGACCGAGGTGCACTGAGCCCGCGCTCGCAGCCCGCGGCCGCGCTGCCGCCAGGCCCCGCCGCCACGGCGGGGGTCAGCGCAGGTGCGAGGTGTCGTTCAGCAGCCGCACCGAGGCGTTGCCGTCGCTGTAGTACTGCACGGCGCAGAACGAGGCGGCGGCCAGCTCCATCCGGTAGACCGAGTCCGGCGGGGCGCCGAGCGCCAGGCGCACCAGCGTCTTGATCGGGCTGACGTGCGAGACCACCAGCACGGTCTTGCCGGCGTAGCGGGCCAGCACCTTGTCCCGGGCCACCCCCACCCGCTGGGTGAGCGAGGCGAAGCTCTCGCTGCTGCCGGTCGGCTTGGCCTTGGTGGAGGCCAGCCAGGCGGTCAGGTCCTCGGGGTGGCGCTCCTGCGCCTCGGCGAAGGTCAGGCCCTCCCAGGCGCCGAAGTCCAGCTCGCGCAGCCCCTCCTCGACCCGGACGTCCAGGCCCAGCCGCAGCGCGACCGCCTCGGCGGTCTGCCGGGTGCGCAGCATCGGGGAGCTGACCACGGCCTGCACGGTGCCGCGGGCGGCCAGCGCCTCGGCGGCCCGGTCGGCCTGCCAGCGGCCCTTCTCGGAGAGCTCCGGGTCGCTGCCGGTGCTGCCGGAGAACCGCTTCTGCGGGGTCAGCGCCGTCTCGCCGTGCCGCAGCAGGACGAACGTGGTGGCGGTGCCCAGGTCCGCGGCGGAGCCCCAGCCGGCCCGCGGCGCGGCCGGCTCGGCCAGCGGCTCGGCGACGGACGAACCGTCCACGGGCGACCCATCCGTAAGCGACCCGGCCACCGGTGCCGCGGCCGGCCGGGCCTTGGGCTCCCACGCCCGGCCGGCCTGGCCCGCGTCCATCGCCTCGTTCGCCAGCCGGTCGGCGTCCTTGTTCCGCTCGCGCGGGATCCAGGAGTAGCCGACCTGGCCGCGCGGGAAGACCGTGCGGGCCTCGGCGGCCAGCGGCTGCATGTCGGGGTGCTTGATCTTCCAGCGTCCCGACATCTGCTCGACGACCAGCTTGGAGTCCATCCGGACGTCCACGGTGGCCGCCGGGTCGAGCTCGTGGGCGGTGCGCAGCCCGGCGATCAGGCCCTTGTACTCGGCGACGTTGTTGGTCGCCCGGCCGATGAACTCGGCCGCCTCGGCGATGATCTGACCGGTGTCGCCGTCGCGGACCACCGCGCCGTAGCCGGCCGGTCCCGGGTTGCCCCGCGAGCCGCCGTCCGCCTCGACGATGAACCTGCGCGCCGCCACCGGGTCAGATGCCCGACTCGGAGGTCCGCACCAGGATCCGGCCGCAGTTGTCGCAGCGGACCACGGCGTCCTTGGGTTCCGCCTTGATCGCGTTGAGGTCGGCGTTGGCGAACTCCACCCGGCAGCCCTCGCAGCGGCGCTGGAAGAGCCGGGCCGCGCCGACGCCGCCCTGCTGCTCGCGCAGCCGGGTGTAGAGCTTCATCAGGTCGGCGGGGATCACCGCGGCGACGGCCTCGCGGTCGCGGGCGACCTTGGCGGCCTCGGCGTCGATCTCCGCGAAGGCGGCGTCCCGGCGGCCGTTGGCCTCCTCCAGGACGACGGTGGAGTGCTCCAGACGGGCCGTCAGCTCGGTGACCCGGGTCTGTGCGGACTCCAGGCGCTCCATCACCTCGAGCACGATGTCCTCGAGGTCCCCCTGGCGCTTGGCCAGCGAGCCGATCTCGTGCTGGAGGTTCTCCAGGTCCTTGGCGGCGTTGACCGCGCCCGAGTCCATCCGCTGCTGGTTGCGCAGGGCCCGGCTGCGGACCTGCTCGACGTCCTGCTCGGCCTTGGTCAGCTCGCGGGCGGTGTCGCCCTCCTGGGCCTGGGCGGCGACCACCAGGTCGCGCAGGGCGGTGTGGTCGGCGGTGACCTTGTCGATCTCCGCGTGCTCGGGCAGGGTGCGGCGCCGGTGGGCCAGCTGGTCGAGCTTGGAGTCGATGGCCTGCAGGTCGAGGAGGCGGATCTGGTCGGCGGGCGCGGCGTTCAAGCGGAGGGCTCCTGTGAAGACGGTGGCGAGCGGGGCGGATGAGTACTAGAGGGCGGCGGGCCCGGTGGACGGCGCCGGACCGCTGGGCAGCGGCGCCGGGTCGTACGGCATCGGCGCGTGCGCGGTCCAGGGGTCGGTGACGCGGGTGGAGACCCGGGTCTCCAGCGGCCAGCCGTGCCGGTCCGCGGCCGCCGTCAGGTCGCGGGCGGCGAGGTTCAGCCAGGGCCACTCGGTGGCCCAGTGCGCCGCGTCGAGCAGCGCGAGCGGCGAGGTGGCGGCGGCCTCGGAGGCGGGGTGGTGGCGCAGGTCGGCGGTGACGTAGGCGTCCACGCCGGCGGCCCGGGCGGCTTCGAGGAAGCTGTCACCGGCCCCGCCGCAGACCGCGACCCGGCGGATCGGCTGCTGCGGATCGCCGCTGACCCGCACGCCGGTGGCGGTCGCGGGCAGCCCGGCGGCGACCCGGGCCGCGAAGGCGGTGAGCGTCAGCGGCTCGAGCAGCTCGCCGATCCGGCCGCTGCCGCGGCGCCCGTCCGGGTCGGTCGGGTCCGCCACCAGCGGGTCGGTGACCTTCAGGCCGATCGCCTCGGCCAGCGCGTCGGAGACCCCCGGGGCGGCGTGGTCGGCGTTGGTGTGGGCCACGTGCAGCGCGATCCCGGAGCGGATCAGGGTGTGCACCACCCGGCCCTTGAAGCCGGTGGCGGCGACGCTGGAGGTGCCGCGCAGGTAGAGGGGATGGTGGGTGACCAGCAGGTCGGCCCCCCACTCCACGGCCTCCTCGACCACCGTCTGCACGGGGTCGACGGCGAAGAGCACCCGGCGCACCTCGTCGGCGGGATCACCGCAGACCAGGCCGACGGCATCCCAGGACTCCGCCCACCGCGGCGGGTAGAGCTCCTCGAGCAGACTGATGACGTCGGACAGTTTCGGCACCCGTTGAGACTACCGCGCGCCGGGGCGCTGCCGGGGCCGCGGGCCCGGGCGGGGGGCCACGGGGGGGGGCCCGCACGGCTGCTCGTCAACCGGCGCGCGGGGGCACGCGGGAGCCCGGACCGCGGGCCGGGCCCGGTCACGACCGGCGCAGGCCAACGCCCGCGCGGCACAGCGCGGCCGGGGCAGGCGGACCGAAACGAATCTGGATCACCCTTACGAGTGAAGTGACCCCGTTCACGTTGAGTGCCCCCCGTGCCGAAAGTAACTTCAGTGGTGCGAAGCGGAGTTGCCTTGGCCTGGGGGGTCGAGGGCGCGCTGCCGGCAGCCCGTCGAGAGCCGGGCGGCAGGCGCGGCCGGGCAACTCCGCTCGTCTTCGCGCAGGCCGCTCGGGCCGTGCGGACACCGATACCGGCGGCGGCCGACCTTCGCACGAGGGGCGTGGAGCAGATGAGGGTGGGCACACCGCCGCGCGGGGGCAGCGGCCCCGACGCGGAGCAGACCACCGTGGCGGACGACACCCCGAAGTCGGCCACCCCTGGGCCGGCCACCGCGAGGCCGGCCACCGCGAGGCCGCTCCCCGCGAGCCCCGACCGTGCGCGTCCGGACGGCGCGGGTCCGCACGGCGCGCCGCGGGACCCGTGGGGAGCGGATGACCGCTGCCCGCCCTGGGTGGTCGACCCCGTCGAGGGGAGGGGGTCGGCCGCCGCCCCGCGCGGGCGTGGCGTGCCGGACCTGCTCGCGGGCCGCTACGCGCTGACGGCCGCCGTCCAGCAGGACGCCGGGGGCGGCGTCTTCCTGGGGACCGACACCGTCACCGGCGCCGCGGTGGTGGTCAAGCAGGCCTGCGCGCCGCGCGGACCGGACCGCGCCGGCACCGACGCCCGCGACGCGCTGCGCCGCGAGGCCGGGCTGCTGGCCGAGCTGGCGCCGGCCGGGCTGAGCGTGCCCCCGATCGCCCTGATCGAGCGACAGGACTCGCTGCTGCTGGTCCGCGAGCACCTCGCCGGCCAGTGCCTGGACAGCTGGGTGGCCGCCCGGCTGACCGGGGACGGCGCGCCGGACGTGCCGTGGGCCGCGGCCGGGCCGCTCGCGCTGGCGCTGGTGGAGCTGCTGGCGGCGGTGCCGGCCACCGGACTGGTCCTGCGCGACCTCGCGCCGGGCGGTGTCCTGGTCCGCCCGGACGGCGCGCTGCTCCTGGTGAACCTCGAACCGGCCCGCCCGGCGGGGACGGTGGCCACCACGGCCGGCACCCCGGGCTACCGCGCCCCGGAACTGGCCCCCGGGCCGGTCGAACTGCTCGCCCCCGTCGGGCCGGCCGACACGGACGTCAACGCCGGCGCCGACGCCGTCACTGATTCCGACGCCGACGGCTGTGGCCCGATGGCCGCCGTCGCACGCGCGGCCGCGGCGATACCCGGGTGCGGATCACGGGCGGCGACCCCGCGCGGCGGCCGGCGAGGCGATCCGCGACCCGACCTGTTCGCACTCGGCGGTCTCCTCTTCCTCCTCGCCACCGGCCACGACCCGCTGCTGCCCGAGGACCTGCCGGGTGCCCGCCCGGTGCCCGAGCGCCTCGGCCGCTGGCTGGCGCTGGCCGCCCGCGAGGGCGCCACCGCCCGCCGGCTGGCCCCGCTGATCCTCGGGCTGCGCGCCGAACGGCCCGACGAGCGCTGGTCGCTGGCGCGGGTCCGCGCGGCGCTCACGGCCCTCGACCGAGCCCCGGACACCCCGAGCGCCCCGAGCGCCCCGACGGCCGAGCCGGCGGACCCCGCGCCCCCCACCGCCCACCACCCCACCACCGCGCACCACTTCGACCGGCGCCCGCTGGAGCGCGTCCTGCTGGACGGCCTGCGCCACCTCACCGACACCGCCACCCCGCAGCGCCCCGACCGGCTCTGGCCGGCCGTCCCCGCCGGGCAGCACACCGACCCCTGCAACGTGCAGCACGGCGCGGCCGGCGTGCTCGCCGTGCTGGCCCGCGCCCTGAGCGCGCCCGAGGTGGCCGGCGAGCTGCGCGAGCGCCTCCAGCTGACTGCCCGTCAGGCCGCCGGCTGGATCGAACGCCGCAGCGCCGCCGAGGCCATGGTGCTGCCGGGCCTGCACTTCGGCCGCTCGGGCCCGGTCTGGGCCCTGCTGGACGCGGCCGAGGCGCTCGGCGACCCGGCCCTGGCCCGCCGCGCGCGCCGGCTGGCCACCCGGATACCGACCCGCTGGCCCCGCCCGGGCGTCTGTCACGGAGCGGCGGGCGCCGGCTTCCTGCGGCTGCGCCTGGGCGAGCCGGCCGGCGCGCTGGAGAGCGCCCGCGCCCTGCTGGCCGCCGCCGAGCAGGCGCCCTACGGCACGGTCTGGCCGGCTCCCGCGGACGTCGAGGGCGGCCCGGGCGTCGTCGCCCACCTCGGGTACGGCCACGGCGTGGCCGGGGTCGGCGCCTTCCTGCTGGCCGCGTTCTCGGCCACCGGGGATCCGGAGCTGCTGGACGGTGCCCGGCGCGCCGCGCGGACCCTCGCGGCGACCGTCCGCCCCGGCGCGGGCCCCGGCCCGGCGGCCGGGCCCACCCCCGACGCCGCCTGGTGGCCGCAGAGCGCCGACGACCCACCCGCCGTCCGGCTCGCCCACTGGTGCAGCGGCTCCTCCGGCGTGGGCAGCTTCCTGGTCCGGCTCTGGCAGGTCACCGGCGAGCCGGCCACCCGCGCGCTGGCGGTGGCGGCCGGCCAGGCCGTACTGGACAGCCGCTGGCACAGCGGCACCAGCGCCTGCCACGGGCTGGCGGGCGACGGCGAGTACCTGCTGGACCTGGCCGCCGCCACCGGCGAGGAGCGGTTCGCCGCCGGTGCCCGGGAGGTGGCCCAGCTGATCTCGGCACGCGCGGCGCTGCGCGACGGCCTGCTGGTGCTGCCCGACGAGACCGGGTTCGGCTGCGCGGCCGCCTTCGGCACCGGCACGGCCGGCGCGCTGGCCTTCCTGTTGCGGCTGCGGCACGGCGGCCCGCGGCTCTGGCTGGACCCGGTGCCGCGCGGCAGGGGACGCCGATGAGCGCCACGCTGCGCCTGGCGGCCCCGGCCCTGCGCCGGCTGAGCTTCACCTTCGCCGCCGACGGCTCCTACGCCGCCTGCCTGGCGGCCGGTTCGCACGGCGGCTGGTACGCCGAGAGCTGGCCGCTGGCCGACCCGGCGGGCGGCGCCCCGCGCGCCCTGCTGCCGGCCGGCCACCGCCCCGAGGCGCCGCACTCGCACCTGGTCGCGCTGCCCGACGGGCGAGTGCTGCTCTGCCGGCGCGACGGCGACCGGCACGACCTGGTGCTGCTCGGCGCCGACCTGCCGCACGAGCGGCCACTGGCCACCCTCTGGCTGCCCGCGCTGCGCCTGCTGCCGCTGCCGGGCGCGCCCGGGCAGCCGAGCGATCCCGCCGCGCCGGTGGCGGTGGTGCTGGGCACCGACCTGCGCCCGCGGACCACCGTCTGGCTGGTGTACGCCGACGGCCGCGACCCGCGGCAGGTCGCCGAGCTGCCCGGCCTGCACGGCGGCGGCGTCTGGCTGGACCGCGCCGGGCGGCTGCTCTCGCTGGACCGGGTCCGGGCCGGGGTGGTCAAGAGCGTCGTCCTCGACCTGGGGACGGGCACCGTCACCCCGCTGCTGGAGATCGCCGAGCAGAGCAACGACCGCCTGGTGCTCTTCGACCCGGACACCGGCTTCCTGCTGCTGCGCAGTGACGCCCCCGGCGAGGACCGGCTCGGCTGGGGGGTGCTCGGCGGCACCGATCCGGTGCGCTTCCCCGACTGCCTGCACCGGCCCGGCCTCTTCCTGCGCCCGGTGGTGCTGGAGCCGGGCGCCGGTGCGGCCGGGCAGGGCCGGGTGGCGGTGCAGATCGACCACGGCGTCGGCTCGACGCTGGCGCTCTGGCGGCCGCTGGAGGGCCGCCTCGAACCGCTCGCCGTACCGCCCGGCCGGCTCGGCGCCGTCGGGCACTGGTCGGCGGCCGGGCTGCGGATGCCGTACTCCGCTCCCGACCACCCCGCGGCCCTGGCCACCCTGGAGGTGGACCTGCTGCTGCCCGGACCGGTGCCGGCCGACCGGGGCACCGGTCCGACCGGACCCGGCGGACCCGGCCCGGTGGGTCGACCGGGCGCCGCGGCGCCCTGGGCGTGCGGTGGAGCAGCCGACCGGCCCACCGGCTGGCGGCTGACCGGCAGCACCGCGCCCGGTGACGGCGCCGGCTGGCACCCGGCCCGGCGGCTGGACCTGGCCGGACCGGCCGGACCCATCGAGGCGGTGGCCTACGGCGGCGAGGACTGGCTGAGCAGTCCGCAGCTGGTGCTCGCCCTGCACGGCGGACCGGCCGACGCCTGGCGCCTGGAGTTCGACCCCACCCTGCAGCGCCTCGCCGCCGAGGGGCTGGCCGTGCTGGCCCCCAACCAGCGCGGCAGCACCGGCTACGGCCCGGCGCACTCGGCGGCGATCCAGGGTGCCTGGGGCGGCCCGGACCTGGCCGACGTGCTCGCGCTGCTCGCCGGGGTGGCCGGCCGGCGGGCCGCGCTGGGCCTGGAGCCGCCCGCCCTGTTCGGGGTCAGTTACGGCGCCTTCCTGGCCCTGCTGGCCGCCGCGCACGCGCCCGCCGACCACGTCGCGCGCTGCGCGGTGGTGGCTCCCTTCCTGTCCGGCCCCCGACTGCTGGCCGAGGCGTCGCCGCCGGTCCGGGCGCTGGTCGCCCGGCTCGGCGGCGGGGACCCCGTCGACGACGAGCGGGGGCCGCGCGACGTGCTGCACCTGGCGCACCGGCTCACCGCCCCGCTGCTGGTCGTGCACGGCGACCGGGACGAGACCGTGCCGGTCGGCCAGTCCCGCGCGCTGCGCGACGAGCTGCTGCGGCTCGGCCGCGTCCAGGGCACCCACTTCGGCTACCTGGAGGCGCCCGGTGCCGGCCACGAGGTGCTGACCGAGGAGGGCGCCGCCGTGCTGCACGAGCTGCTGGCCGGTTTCCTGCGGACCGGTCGGACCGGCTGGGCGGACCGCCCGGGCGAACCGGCCGTACGGACCTGACCGAAGCCGGCCGGACCGGCCCGGTACGCACGGAACGCGCCGCGCCGGCGGCCGACGCGCCGAGGCCGACCGGCCGGCTTCGGTCAGGTACTCGATAGTCTGTTGTCCCACCCGGCCACTAGGGTGACGGACCGACGGGGGCGAACGCCCCGGCACGCCGCGGGGCTCCCGTGGTGCACCGGGCGGTGGTTCCCGGGTCGGCCCGGTACCGGCCGGCGGTGCCGTGCGGCACCACAGACCTGCACCCTCGCACGGAGAAGACGAATACTCATGTCCGAAAACCTCACCGACACCACCGACCACGGCGCCGACGAGGTCAGCCCGGAGGACAGCGCGCACGGCCGCCACCGCGGTCTGACCGCCGCTGACGACACCTCCGAGATCGACCCGCACGGCCGCCACCGGATGGACGCGGCCGCGAACTGAACCGGTACGCCCCCGAGGGGAGGGGCCCCCCCGGGGGGGGGGGGGCCCCCGCCAGGCGTGTCGGGCCCTCGGCGTCCGCCGCCCCCTCCACCGCTGCCCCCGCCCGCCGCCTACCGGCCGGTAACCCCGATCGACGGCCGATCGAGTAAGGTCCGGGCACGGGCCACCGCGCACCCCCGCGACCCCGCACCAGACACGCAGGCCGGCACAGGGAGCAGCACCATGACCGAGACCCGGGAGCAGACCGTCCCCGCACCCGAGGTGCTCGCGGCCTTCACGGCGGCGGACGGCTTCATGCCTCTCGACGAGGGCCTGGCGCTGTACGCCGCGGCCGTCGAGGCCGCCGGCCGGACCGGGCTGCCGGTGCTGGAGATCGGCACCTACTGCGGCCGCTCGGCGATCCTGCTGGCCGACGCCGCCCGGCGCACCGGCACGGTGGCGCTGACCGTCGACCACCACCGCGGCTCGGAGGAGCAGCAGCCCGGCTGGGAGTACCACGACGCCTCGCTCGTCGACCCGCAGGTCGGGCTGATGGACACCCTGCCGCGCTTTCGCCGCACGCTGCACGCGGCGGGCCTGGAGCAGCACGTGATCGCGCTGGTCGGCCGCTCGCCGCAGGTCGCGGCGGTCTGGGGCGGGCGCCTGGCGCTGGTCTTCATCGACGGCGGGCACACCGACGAGCACGCCACCGGCGACTACCTGGGCTGGGCGCCGCACCTGGCCGAGGACGGCCTGCTGGTGGTGCACGACGTCTTCCCCGATCCGGCCGACGGCGGCCAGGCGCCCTACCGGGTCTACCTGCGCGCGCTGGCGGACGGCTTCGAGGAGATCTCGGTCACCGGCTCGCTGCGGGTACTGCGCCGCCGGGCCGCCTGACCACCGCTTCCGGGTCCACCCGGGCACCCTTTCCTGGAGCCGCGGCACCTTCGGGGGCCGTCGGCCGGTACGGTGACGACGAACACCCGCGCTACGTCCTGTCCCGGAGACAGCCGACGGCGCACCGGGAGTCGCACCACCCCGGCGGGACCACACCAGCGCGCACCAGGGCGAGAGAGACTGAGGCGGGGGCCAGAGCATGACGGACCAGGGCGACATGACACCGGCGGTCTGGGACCCCACCGCGCACGGCGGGGCAGGCGGCTGGGTCCGCCGTGGGCCCGTGGGGACCTCCCCCGCCGCCACCCCGCCGCCCGGCCCGATGGCGACCGGCCCGATGGCACCGCCGCCGGGGACCGGCGGGGTCGGCGACCAGGGGCCGCCGCTGGGCGGCCGTCCGTACCTGCCCACCGCCCACGACACGCCCGCCGTCGCCCCGCCGCCACCACCCCCGCCCGGTGGCTACGGCTACCCGCAGCCCCCCGCCGCGGCCGCCTACCCGCCCCCGCAGCACCCCCAGCCGTCCTACGGCTACCCCCAGGCCCCGCAGGCCCCCTACGGCTACCCGCAGCAGCTCACGCCGACCCACCAGGCCCCGCCGCCGCCCCAGCCGTCCTACGGCTACCCGCAGGCACCCCAAGCACCCCAGGCGCCGCAGTCCGGTTACGCCTACCCCCCGCAGCAGCACCCCGGCACGCCCCACCAGCCGGTGCCCCACCAGCCGGTGCCCCAGCAGGCCCACCCCCAGGCCCACCCCCCGCAGCAGCTGCTCGCGACCACCCCCGCGATCCCGGCCCAGCCCGACCCGGCCGGCTTCGTCCTCCCCCCGCAGGGCCCGCAGTTCCAGCCCCGCTGACCGGCCCCGCCCCACACACCCACCCCAGAACCCGCCCCCCGTCCCTCACTCCTCCTTGTACCCGCGCTGCCACTGCATCCCGAAGCCGTACAGCCGGTCCAGGTCCGACTGGAAGCCGTGCACGTAGCGGACCTCCCGGCGGACCATCAGCTGCCCGCCCTCGTTCTCGATCAGCACCACCGCACACGAACGGGCCGCCGGGGCGCGCTCGTCCAGGTTGATCTCCAGGCGCGCGCCGGTGGGCGGGACGATCTGGATCTGCGCGTGCGTCAGGCCGAAGGCCGGCGTGCCGTCGTAGATGTACACGAACACCAGCAGCCGCTTGAACTGGTCCTTCTTCTCCAGGTTGATGTACATCGTCTCGCCGGAGGGCGCACCGTACTGGTCGTCGCCGCTGAGCTTGATGTAGGGCGGGTGCTGCAGGTCGCCGAAGAACTTCCCCAGCGGCTGGACCACACCCCGGGTGCCGTCCGTGAGTTCGTACATGCAGGCCAGGTCCAGGTCGACGTTCTGCGAGCCGCCCTGCATCGCGTCGGGTTCCATCGGGCGCAGCAGGCGCGGCTGGAAGAGGCTGCGCCGGGGCCCGCCGCCGGTGCCGCCGACCGTGCGGGCCGTCCAGTGCAGGTTGATGTAGAGCGTGCCGGTGGTCGCCCCGCCGCCGGTGATCGCGTGCTGCGGCGACGACTTGGTGAGCGTGATCTTGCTCGCCCCGCTGCCCTGCCCGGTGACGTCGGGCAGGTTGCGCTCGCCCCGCAGGTACTCCCAGACCGTGACCACGCCGACCGCCCCCAGATTCCTTGCCGCCCGCCGTCTGCCGCACCATTGTGCACTGCGCTCCCTACCCAGTCCGGAGCCTGAGTCACCGTCGGATCGCGCACGGTCCGCGCCGCTGCGTGACCATCCGCGCGGCGGATGGCCGGGTCAACCCCGACTCCCGTACCATGCCGCCCCTTCGGACGCGATATCGTCTAGCCGCACAGGTGTCCCCCGTCACGCACGGGCCCACCCTGCCCGTCCCGTGGTGCTCGCTCGCTTCCACCCGCGTTCACGATGGGCCGTCAGGGCCGGTGTCCGTGCGAGGGGCTGACGCCGGCCCGAACCCGTCCCCGGGTCCCGGGTGGTTCGTCCTTCTCGTCCCACCTCCCGCCCTGACCTGCGGAAAGCAGAGGCTCAACGCCGTCATGACACTGAACTCCATACAGCTGGTCTGGGCCGTCGTCGGCGGCGCGGCCCTGCTCTTCGTCGCCGTCCTGGTGGCCACCCTGCGTTTCAAGGCCACCAAGGCCGAGGACAGCGGAGACTCCTGGGAGCGCACC
>NZ_BAAALF010000148.1:0-20851 GCF_039528135.1 Kitasatospora nipponensis
CGGCGACGAGCTGGCCGTCAACGTCCGGCACACCACCACGCACTTCGACCGGGTGACGGACCGCTGACGGCCCCGACCTGAGGTCCTAGCCCTGGGCCCCGTCCACCGCGCCGTCCACCGGGTGCCGGTCCTGCGACCCTGCGCTCAACGCGTCCTGCGCCTCGATCGGCGGCCACGGCGACTCGTCGTCGAGCCCGGCCTCGCCCAGCCAGTCGGCGCCCTCGACCGGGGCGAAGGCCGCGTAGGACTCCTCCTCGCGCAGCCGGCGGGCCGCGCCGAGGACGAAGACGTCGGGGGCGGAGTCGAGCACGCCGCCGGAGGGGTCGTCGCTGCCGTCCCAGCGGACCGGGTCCCGGTCGGGCCGCAGGATGTCGCGGACCACCACGGCGCACAGGTACAGGGTGCCCACCAGGTGCAGCATCACCGCGAAGTGGTACCAGTCCTGGCCGATCCCGTGCTGCTTGGCGTCACCGGTGTAGGCGAGGTAGGACCAGATGCCCAGGAAGTAGAGCACCTCGCAGGCCTGCCAGATCAGGAAGTCGCGCCAGCGCGGGCGGGCCAGCACGGCGAGCGGGATCAGCCAGAGCACGTACTGCGGCGAGTAGACCTTGTTGGTGAGCACGAAGGCGGCCACCACCAGGAAGACCAGCTGCGCGTAGCGCGGCCGGCGCGGCGCGGACAGCGCCAGCCAGCCGACCGCCAGGCAGCTGGCCACCAGCAGGACGGCGATCCAGGTGTTGAGGCTGTCCAGGGCCTGGTTGCGGTCCTGCATGAGGATCATCCAGAAGGACCCGAAGTCCTCCTTGCGGGTCTGGCTGAAGGTGTAGAAGGTCGCCCAGCCGTCCCAGCTCGCGATCATGATCGGCAGGTCGACGAGCAGCCAGGCGCCGACCGCGCCGGCGGCGGCCTGCCAGAAGGCCCGCCAGCGGCCGGCCCGCCAGCAGAGCACCAGCAGCGGGCCGAGCAACAGCAGCGGGTAGAGCTTGGCGGCGGTGGCCAGCCCGATGAAGACGCCGGCCCAGACCGGTCGGCTGTTGGACCAGTACGCCATCGCGACGGCCGTCAGCGCGACCGCCAGCAGGTCCCAGTTGATCGTGGAGTTCAGCGCCAGGCAGGGCGCGAGGGCGAAGAGCAGCGCGTCCCAGGGGCGGCGCCGGTGGGTGCGGGTCAGCGCGATCACGGTGATCACCGCGCAGATCATCAGCATCCCGGCGTTGACCATCCAGAACCAGCGCTCGCGGTCCTGGATCAGCCCGTCGGTCGGGGTGATCCACCCGGCGATCTGCATGAACAGACCGGTCAGCACCGGGTACTCGAGGAACTTCATGTCCGGGCTGGGCTGCGGGATCATGTCGAGGTACGGGTGCAGTCCGGCGGCGAAGCCACGGGCCGAGTACAGGTGCGGGATGTCGCTGTAACAGGCGTGGGTGTACTGCGTGGTGGCACCGAAGAACCAGCCGCTGGTGTAGCAGGGCAGCTTCTCGATCATGCCCAGCACCGAGGTCAGCACGGTGGCCAGCGCCAGGAACCTGGCCGGCACCCACCAGGAGACGCCGAGCAGGGCGCGTCGCCCGGGCGGGCCGCCGAGCACCTCGCTGCCGGCCGCGGCGACCGGATCCTCGTCCGCGGGCACGACCACGGTGTTGGGCAGCGGCCCCTCGGCCACCGCCACCGTTGCCCCGGCCTCCACCGCTGTCCCGGGTTCGGGCTCGGACCCGACGGACTCGTCCTGCGCGCTCGACGTCATGGCCGACATACTGCCGCACGCGCGCTGCCCGGACGAGGACGACCCCGCGAACGGCTGCGGCGGCCCTGCGAGTCTTCGCAGCGCCTCCCGGCGGCCCCGCCGCAGCGCGCTCAGTTCGTCGGTGCGGCCGTTGCGCCGCCGGTCGGCGTGGCCGGTCCGGTGTTGCCACCGGTGGGCGTCCCCCCACCACCGCCCGGCCTGGTCCTGGTCGGTGACGGCGTCGCGCTGTCGGAGGTGCTCGGACAGCCGACGACCGGCAGGCAGGTGTTGCCACCGCCGCCACCGGGGCTCTTGGTCACCGGGGGCGGAGCCGTGGTGCTGCCGCAGTCGAGCCCCGGCAGACAGGTCGGCGGGACGCCACCGCCGGTCGGCGGCTGGTGGGTCGTGGGGGCCGCCGTGATCGGCGCGTCGGGGGTCGGCGGCGCGATGGTCACCGGCGCGGCGGCCGTGGGGGAGTCGGTCGGCGAGGCGGAGGGCGAGGGCGAGGCGGTGCTGGGCGCCCCCGAGGCGTCCACCTCGGTGTTGACCGGCTCCGGCGCCGGGAAGTCGGCCACCGGCACGTTGGCCAGCGCGTCCTTCATGTACTTGCTGAAGATCTCGGTCGGCAGGTCACCACCGTAGAAGGAGCTCTTGCCGCCGGTGCCGATCAGCGAGAGCAGCTTCGGGTTGGCGGCGTCCTCGCGGAACATGCTGACCGCGGTGGTCAGCTGCGGGGTGTAGCCGTCGAACCAGGCCGAGGTGCCCTTGTCGGTGGTACCGGTCTTGCCGGCGATCGGCCGACCGACCGCCTTGGCCTTGGTGCCGGTACCGCTCTGCACCACGTCCTGCAGGACGCTGGTGATGTTGTCGGCCACCGCCTGGTCGAGCACCTGCTTGACCTGCGGCTTGGTGAAGGCGGGCAGCGGCTTGCCGCCGTACTCGACCTTGGTCACCGAGTACGGATCGGTCTGCTTGCCCCGGGCGGCGAAGACCGAGTAGCCCGAGGCCATCCGGATCGCGCTGGGGGTGGAGGTGCCGATCGCGAACGAGGCGTCGCCCGGGTTGGGCATGCTGTCGTCCTTGAGGCCCATCTGGACGGCCATCTTCTTGATGTTGTCGCCCCCGACGTCCTCGCCGAGCTGCACGTAGGGCACGTTGAACGACTGGATCATGGCCTGCCGCAGGGTGATGAAGCCCTGCGGGCCGTCCTCGTCGTTCTTCTGCTTGAACGGCTTGCCGTGGTCCATCACCAGCGAGCCGTCCGGCTTGCGGATGGTGCTCAGGTCGTCGGCGTTGTACCGGCTGTCCTCGTTGAGCCGCATCGGCTTGCCGTCGGGCCCGGTCTGGGTCAGCACGCCCTGCTGCATCGCGGTGGCGAGCACGTACGGCTTGAAGGTCGAGCCGACCGGGACGCCGAGCGCGTCGGCGTTGTTCGCGTACTGGCCCTTGTCGAAGCCGGGACCGCCGTACATGGCCACGATCGCCCCGTCACCGGGCACCACCGAGGCCGCGCCCACCTGGACGTGGCTGTCGGTGTCCGGCCGCTTGGCCGGGTCGATGTTCTCGGCCATCACCGCGTCGACGGCCTTGGAGAGCGCGTCGACCTTGTCCTTCTGGAAGGTGGTGTAGATCCGGTAGCCGCCCTTGGCCAGCGCGGCCTCGGTGATGGTCGGGTCCTTGGAGACCATGAACTTGTTGACGGTGTCGACCAGGTAGCCGACCTGTCCGTTCATGGTGTTGGACGTCTGCTGCTTGCCGGGGTCCGGGAAGGTGTTGCACTTGGCGCGGTCCTCGGGGGTGAGCGCCTTGGTGATCACCATCCGGTCCAGGACGTAGTTGTAGCGCCCGACCATGCGCTCGTGGTTGGCCGCGCTGAGGCTGGGGTCGTAGTAGCTCGCCCCCTTCAACAGGCCGGCCAGCATCGCGCTCTGGCAGGGGTTCAGGTCCTTGGCGTCCACGTTGTAGTACGCCTTCGCGGCGGCCTGGATGCCGTTCGCCCCGCGGCCGAAGTAGCTGGTGTTGAGGTAGCCGTCGAGGATCTCGTCCTTGGTGAGCTTCTGATTGATCTTCAGCGTGATGAAGAACTCCTTGAGCTTGCGGCTCAGGGTCTGGTCCTGGCTCAGGTAGGCGTTCTTCACGTACTGCTGGGTGATCGTCGATCCGCCCTGGGTGGCCTGGCCGGAGGCCATGTTGTAGACGGCCCGGGCGATGCCCTTGGGGTCGATGCCGCTGTCGGTGCGGAAGGTCTCGTTCTCGGCGGCGATCACCGCGTCCTGGGTGGACTTGTTGATGTCGCTGAGCGGCACGATCTGCCGGTTGGTGGTGCCGCTGCGCGTCATCTCGCTGCCGTCGGCCCAGTAGTAGATGTTGTTCTGGTCGTGGACCATGTCCTTGAGCTGGGGCACGTTGGTCATGGCGTACGCGGTGCCGACCGCGGCGACGCCGCCACCGAAGAAGATCAGAAAGACCGTCAGCCACTGGCGCCAGGAGGGCAGCCAGCGGCGCACGCCGGTCTTGCCCCAGCGCGGGTAGTCGATGAACCGCTTCTTGCCCGGCGGCTTGCCGCCGGGACCGCGGCCGCCCTTGCCGCCGCCGGGGCCACCGGCTCCACCGCTGGCGTCGGCGGCCTTGCGGCCACCCTTCTGACCCTTGCGCATCTCGGCCCGGGTCATCCGGGGCTGCTGCGCGGTCTCCCGGGTCCCCTGCGGGCCGCGCGGGCCACCGGCCCGGCTGGGCGCCGGCCGTCCCGGCGTGTCGTAGGACGGGGCACCGTCCGGCGGGCTGCCGTAGGCGTACGGGCGTCCGCCGGTCGCTCCACCGGGGGGTTGCTCGCCGCCACCCGGATTGGCCGACCGGCGCCGGTGTTCGCTCATAGTCCAGTAACTCCTAGGCCAGGCACGGGCGCCTGTAGACAGGGTCCACTTACCGATGCCCGCAACCGCCCGCAGCCTTGGCGGCCACTGCCCCGGTGGTGGTCCTCGTGCACACGCGACAGCGTACGCACCTTGAAATGGTGATTAATCGGGCAAAAGCCACCAAGAGCCGCGAAACAGCGGCAGATCATTACATGCCCGTTGCCAAGAAACCCCGAGTTGGCCTTGACGGGGCCTCCCAGCTGCCTGTCAGCAGTCCTGTGATCACATTCACCCGAGCCCCTCTTGCCCCAATCGTGACCCGCGCCTATCGTTCTCGATATATCGAGTCGATACATCGCAGCGGCATACTGGCCCCGGCGAGGTGCCGACCAGGGTGTGCCGAGAAGCCAGAGAGGAGGCCGGACCGCGTGAGCAGGCGCTCAGGAGTGCTGGAGTTCGCCGTCCTCGGCCTTCTGCACGACGCCCCGATGCACGGCTACGAACTGCGCAAGCGCCTCAACGTGCTGCTGGGCTCGTTCCGCGCCTTCTCCTACGGAACGCTCTACCCCTGCCTGAAGAGCCTGGTCGCCCAGGGATTCCTGGTCGAGGACAACCCGGACACCGAGTACGTCCCGGCCACGGCCCTCAACGGCAAGCGGTCGAAGATCGTCTACCGGCTCTCCCCGGAGGGCAAGGAGCGCTTCGAGGAGCTGCTCGCCGACTCGGGACCGGACGCCTGGGAGGACGAGCACTTCGGGGTGCACTTCGCGTTCTTCGGTCAGACCGACCGGGCCGTGCGGATGCGGGTCCTGGAGGGTCGGCGCAGCCGGCTGGAGGAGCGGCTGGAGCGGATGCGCAGCTCGATCGCCCGCACCCGCGAGCGGTTCGACGACTACACGCTCGAGCTGCAGCGGCACGGCCTGGAGTCGGTGGAGCGCGAGGTCCGCTGGCTGAACGAGCTGATCGAGACCGAACGGGCCAACCGGACCGGGCGCACCGCCGCCCCGCCGGGCCAGGCCACCACACCACAGTCTTCGGACGGCCGTGGCGACGAGGACGGGTCCCCGGATCCGCCACCGCCACCGTACGACCGCCCGGGGCGCTCCGCCTAGGAGTGCCGCCACCGCGTCTGCCCGGTGCCACGCGGTGGAAGCGGGCGCAGCGCGCCCGTCAATGAGTCAGATGAGAAGCAGGACGAGGATCGTCGGTATCCGACGGACCTCACGAGATCACAGGGAGCAACCGGAATGGGTTCGGTTCGCGTAGCCATCGTAGGCGTGGGCAACTGCGCCGCCTCGCTGGTGCAGGGTGTCGAGTACTACAAGGACGCCGACCCGGCCGGCAAGGTCCCCGGGCTGATGCACGTGCAGTTCGGCGACTACCACGTCAGTGACGTGGAGTTCGTCGCCGCGTTCGACGTCGACGCCAAGAAGGTCGGCTTCGACCTGGCCGACGCCATCGGCAACAGCGAGAACAACACCATCAAGATCTGCACCGTGCCGCCGACCGGCGTCACCGTGCAGCGCGGCCACACGCTGGACGGCCTCGGCAAGTACTACCGCGAGACCATCGAGGAGTCCGACGAGGCTCCGGTCGACGTGGTCCAGATCCTCAAGGACCGCCAGGTCGACGTCCTGGTCTGCTACCTCCCGGTGGGTTCCGAGAACGCGGCCAAGTTCTACGCGCAGTGCGCCATCGACGCCAAGGTCGCCTTCGTGAACGCCCTCCCGGTGTTCATCGCGGGCACCAAGGAGTGGGCGGACAAGTTCACCGAGGCCGGCGTGCCGATCGTCGGTGACGACATCAAGTCGCAGGTCGGCGCCACCATCACGCACCGCGTGATGGCGAAGCTCTTCGAGGACCGCGGTGTCGTCCTCGAGCGCACCATGCAGCTGAACGTCGGCGGCAACATGGACTTCAAGAACATGCTCGAGCGCGAGCGCCTGGAGTCCAAGAAGATCTCGAAGACGCAGGCCGTCACGTCGCAGATCAAGGACCGCGACATGGGCGCCCGCAACGTCCACATCGGCCCGTCCGACTACGTCGCGTGGCTCGACGACCGCAAGTGGGCGTACGTCCGCCTCGAGGGCCGCGCCTTCGGTGACGTTCCGCTGAACCTCGAGTACAAGCTCGAGGTCTGGGACTCCCCGAACTCGGCCGGTGTCATCATCGACGCCGTCCGTGCCGCGAAGATCGCCCTGGACCGCGGCATCGGCGGCCCGATCCTGTCGGCGTCCTCGTACTTCATGAAGTCCCCGCCGGTGCAGTACTTCGACGACGAGGCGCGGGAGAACGTCGAGAAGTTCATCAAGGGCGAGGTCGAGCGCTGAGCGCAGCGAAGTTCGCGACTGTCCGCGCTGAGCGCTGAGCGCAGCGAAGTTCGCGACTGTCCGCGCTGAGCGCTGAGCGCAGCGAAGTTCGCGACTGTCCGCGCTGAGCGCTGAGCACCCGTGCTCCGAGCGGTGAGCGCGTGACCGGTGGTTGCCACCGGTCGTCATGACGAGGGCCGATGTTTCACGTGAAACATCGGCCCTGGGCGGGTGGCGATCACCAGAAGGCCGGCTGCGGCCCCGCGTACCGAGAAGACCGGCCGAGCCACGCTCCGCGGGCTGCTCCGCACCCGGGACTTCCGCCGGCTGCTGACCGTCCGGCTGCTCTCCCAGCTCTCCGACGGGGTCTTCCAGGTCTCGCTCGCCTCCTACGTGATCTTCTCCCCGGAGCGCCAGTCCTCTCCCGCCGACATCGCCTCGATGATGGCGGTGCTGCTGCTCCCGTTCTCCGTGATCGGCCCGTTCGCCGGCGTCCTGCTGGACCGCTGGCGCCGGCGCCAGGTGCTCTACCTCGGCAACCTCGCCCGCTTCGGCCTCGGCGTGGTCACCGCCGGGCTGCTCCTGGGCCGGGCTCCGGAGTGGCTCTTCTTCGCGGCCGCCCTGCTGGTCACCGCGCTCAACCGGTTCATCCTGACCGGCCTGTCCGCCGCACTGCCGCGCGTGGTCGAGCCCCGCGAACTGGTCACCGCCAACGCCCTCTCCCCCACCCTGGGCACCGTCGCCGCGGCCTGTGGCGGCGGCATCGGCTTCCTCGTCCACCAGGTGCTGCCACCGGGCCAGGGGGCGGACGCCGCACTGGTCACCGCCGCCGCCGCGCTCTACCTCGCCGCCGGGCTGGCCGCGCACCGGATCGACCCGGAGCTGCTGGGCCCCGAACACCACCCCGACCGCCCCGGCCTGCGCGCCACGCTCGGCCAGGCCGGCCAGGCGCTGGCCGCCGGGTTCCGGCACCTGGTGCACGACAGCAGACCCGCCCTGCGCGCGCTGGCCGCCGTCACCGCCGCCCGGTTCTGCTACGGCATCCTGATCGTCACGGTGCTGATGCTCTCGCGCTACACCTTCAACAGCCCCGGCGACAGCAAGGGCGGGCTGGCCACCCTGGGCACCGCCCTGGGCTTCTCGGCGGTCGGCTTCTTCCTGGCGGCCGTGGTCAGCCCCTGGTTCACCCGGCGGATCGGGCTCACCGGCTGGATGACCGTCTGCCTCGGCTCGGCGGCGCTCTTCGTGCCCGCGCTGGGGCTCTCCTTCCGGGCCGGACCGATCATGGCCGCCGCGCTGCTGCTGGGGCTGGTCACCCAGGGCACCAAGATCTGCGCCGACACGATCGTGCAGAGCTCGGTGGAGGACGACTTCCGGGGCCGGGTCTTCTCGCTGTACGACGTGCTCTTCAACGTCGCCTTCGTCGCGGCAGCCGCGGTCACCGCACTGGTGCTGCCGCTGGACGGGCGCTCCGCGGGGGTGGTGAGCGCGGTCGCCGTCGTCTACGCCCTCAGCGCCCTGCTCTACGCACGCGCCGTGCGGCGGGGCGGGCCGCCCGCCGAGCGGGCATCCGCCGACCGGCCGGGCACGGAGCGGGGGAGTGCCGAGCGGCCGGGTCCGGCGCAGGGCTGACCGTCACCGCCGTCGGCGGGACTCGCTAAGGTACATCCGCACCGACACACCGTCAGCCGCCCTCCCGGCAGCGACGGTCCCCGGTGCCCCCTTGCCCTCGGGGGAGGCAGGAGAGCGAGCGAACGGCCCCGGGCCCCAGGAGTCCGGTCGCCGGACGACTGCGCCGGGCCAGCGCGGGCAGCAGCCGGTTCGGGTCACCCCGACCCCGGTCGCCCGACCCCGTCCCGCCCGTCCCTCGGCCGTCGCGCCACTCTCCGGGGAGTCCCTGTGAGCAACCCGTACCAGCCGCCGAACCCCTACGGTCCACCGCCGGCCAACCCGTACGGCGGCCCGCCGCAGGTCCCGGCTCCCGGCGGTTACCCCCCGCCGCCCGGCTACGGCTACCCCGCCGCGCCCCCGGCACCGCCCGCCTTCCCCGCCCAGCCCGGTCCGTACGGCCAGCAGCCGCCCACCCCGTACGGGCAGCCGGCGCCGCCCTACGGCTGGGCCGCCCCCGCGCCGGCCGGCTACGGCTACCCCGCCGGCCAGCCGGGCGGACCCGGCTGCCGGATCTGCGGCGGCTTCCCGGCGGTGGACGTCACGGTGCACGGGCACCGCGGCATGATCGTGGTGATGCAGTTCCTGCGCCGCCCCGGCCCGTACTGCCTCGTCTGCGGCACCGCGACGGTGCGCGACATGTCGCAGCGGACCCTGCTGCGCGGCTGGTGGGGGTACCTCTCGACGGTCTTCACCCTGGTCGCCCTGCTGCGCACCCGCTCGGCGTACCAGAAGATCCGCCGGCTTCCGCCGCCCGTCCCGGGGACCCACGGACCGCAGCTCGACCCCGGCATCCCGCTGACCAGGCGCGGCGCGATCTGGATGCTGGCCGTGCCGATCCTGCCGATCCTGGTCGTCGCCGTCCTGCTGATCGTCCAGCTCGCGACCGGCGGGACGGGCGGCAGCACCGACAACAGCGGCGGCCGGGGCGGTTCCGGCAGCTCGGTGCTGCTCGCCAGGGCGGGCGACTGCCTGCACAACGCGCACAGCGCGGCGGGTGAGCAGGACGACAACCCGGACATCTCGGTGCTGCCCTGCAGCGACCCGAAGGCCGAGTACCGGGTGATCGCCCGGGTCGCCAGCATGGGCAGCGGCGAGAGCGCCTGCGCCCCCTACCCGACCGCCACCAACTGGTACACCCACGAGGACAACGGCAACAGCTTCGTACTGTGCCTGGCCGACAACCGCCCGGGCAGCGGAGGCAGCCAGCAGAACGGCAGCACCGGCGGCACCGGGAGCGGGAGCGGCGGCGCGAGCGTCTGACGCGCCGCCGCCACCGATCCGCTGGTCCGACGGGTCACCCGTCGGACCGGCGGATCACAGCAGGTCGCCGATCACCTCCTCGTCCGCCCCCTCGTCGAGCGCCTGGAGCAGCCGCAGCCGGCGCCGGGCCACCGCCTTCTCGCCGTCGTCCAGCACCACCCGCTCCAGGCGGTCCACCCGGTCGAGCACCGCGTCCAGCTTGCGGCTGTTGGTACCGACCTCCTCGTGGAGCACGTTGAGCAGGCGCACCACCGACGTGCTGATCGCCTCCCGCAGCACGCCCTCGGCGGCCCGGACCACGGCGGCGTCCACGCTCCCCTCGGGCGGCACGGGACGGTTGTCCACAGGTGGCGCGGACCGGTTGTCCACAGCTGCGCGCCGTGCCACCTCCTCCGCGTCCAGCAAGTGGCACCGCACCTGACGTGCGGTTTCGCTGTCACGCAGGAGCATCGCGACGTTCAGCACGGTCCGCCGCGTGAACAGCGCGAGGGAGCGGGCCCGGGAGTGGATCCCACTGACTTCCTTGAAGGAGCTCAGTCGCGATCCACTGATCACGCTGTATCCGTTCGCGGCGAGTTCGGCCCTGTGGTCGTACACCAGCGAGTGGATCGTCTGCTCGCCGACCTCGAAGTACCGCGCGACCCCGTCGGAGGTCACGTGCACCCCGTCCGGCAGCAGGGTCAGCGCCCGCACCCGCTCCAGCACCTCGACCCGCTCGCAGACCCTCGCCCGCATGGTCGGGGACTCCAGCAGCACCGCATCGACGGTCATCGCCATCACGCTCCTCTTCGGGTGAGAGGACACTCCTCTCACCCGACCAGAGGAACGGAACGGTGATCAGCCGGTCAGAAGAACCGGTGAGTATCACCCGATGGAGCGCATACAGGTCCACGCTCGCGCCGGGCGGCACCCGTCACACCGACTGCTCCGCCGCCCACCACTCCTTCAGTGCCGCCACCGCGTCCTCGTGCTCCATCGGGCCGTGCTCCAGGCGCAGCTCCAGCAGGTGCTTGTAGGCCTTGCCGACCTCCGGGCCCGGCCGCAGCCCGAGCAGCTCCATGATCTGGTTGCCGTCCAGCGCCGGGCGGATCGCGTCCAGCTCCTCGCGCTCCTTGAGCTCGGCGATCCGCACCTCCAGGCCGTCGTAGGTGCGCGACAGCGTGGCGGCCTTCTTCCGGTTGCGCGTGGTGCAGTCGGAGCGGGTCAGCTTGTGCAGCCGGTCCAGCAGCGGTCCGGCGTCGGTGACGTAGCGGCGCACCGCGGAGTCGGTCCACTCCCCGCCGCCGTAGCCGTGGAAGCGCAGGTGCAGCTCGACCAGCCGCGCGACGTCCTCGATCAGCTCCTTGGAGTACTTCAGCTCCCGCATCCGCTTGCGGGTCATCTTCGCGCCGACCATCTCGTGGTGGTGGAAGGAGACCCCGCCGTCCGGCTCGAAGCGCCGGGTGCGCGGCTTGCCGATGTCGTGCAGCAGCGCGGCCAGCCGCAGCGTCAGGTCGGCGCCGTCCCGCTCCAGGTCGATGGCCTGCTCCAGGACGGTCAGCGAGTGCTCGTAGACGTCCTTGTGCCGGTGGTGCTCGTCCTTCTCGAGCTGCAGCGCCGGCAGCTCGGGCAGCACGTGCCGGGCCAGCCCGGTGTCGACCAGCAGGCGCAGGCCCTTCACCGGGTGCTCGGCCAGCAGCAGCTTGTTGAGCTCGGCCTGGATCCGCTCGGCCGAGACGATGGTGATCCGCTCGGCCATCGCGGTCATCGCCGCGACCACCTCGGGCGCGGGCTCGAAATCCAGCTGGGCGACGAACCGGGCGGCCCGCATCATCCGCAGCGGGTCGTCGGAGAAGGACTCCTCCGGGGTCGCCGGCGTGCGCAGCACCCGGGCCTCCAGGTCCTCCAGCCCGTGGTGCGGGTCCACGAAGGTGCGGCCGGGCAGGTCGACGGCCATCGCGTTCACCGAGAAGTCGCGCCGGACCAGGTCCTGCTCGATGGTGTCGCCGTAGGTCACCTCGGGCTTGCGCGAGGTGCGGTCGTACGCCTCGCAGCGGTAGGTGGTGATCTCGATCAGGAAACTGCCGTCCGCGGTGTCCTTGCGGGCCCCGACCGTGCCGAAGGCGATGCCGACGTCCCAGACGGCGTCCGCCCAGCCCTTCACCAGCTTGAGCACCTGCTGGGGCCGGGCGTCGGTGGTGAAGTCCAGGTCGTTGCCGAGCCGGCCGAGCAGGGCGTCGCGCACCGAGCCGCCGACCAGGGCCAGCCGGAAGCCGGCCTGCTGGAAGCGCCGGGCGATCTCGTCCGCGACCGGGGAGACCCGCAGCAGCTCCTGCAGGCCGCGCGTCTGCGCCTCGCTCAGACCTGGCACCGCCGGGACGGCGGGGCCGGCGGCGGCTCCCACCGGGGCACTGGCGACGGTGGGGACGGCAGGGATCGCGGCACTGGAATCATTGGCGTTGGACACGGCTCACAAGGGTACGTGCACCGGGGCCCGACCGGCCCGCCGCTTTTTTTCGGCCGGCGACCCGGCGCACCCCCAGGGCCGCAACACTGGCGACCCGGCCGCGTCGTTACCATGCGGGTGGGGGATTTCCTGCACGGCGCGGCGCACCCTTCGCCTCGACCCACCGCGCAGGCGGCACCGAAGACGGCAGCACGGCAGACGACAGCGAACCAGAACGGCGAGGGCGAAGCGCGTGGGCGAGCCAGCACGGCACACCGGGAGTCCCCGCACGTCGGTCCGTGGTCGGCGAGGTGCCCGCACACTGCGCAGATCGGCCGCCGCGGTGGGCAGTGCCCTGGCGCTGTTCGGCGCACTGGCCGCCGCCCCGCAGGCGCTGGCCGCACAGCCGCTCCACAGCGCGCTGACCGCGGTCTCCTCCGACTTCCCCGTCACGGTCACCGTCTCCGGCGTCCAGCCCCCCGTGCCGGCCGCCAACGGCACCCTGACGATCTCCGGCACCCTGACCAACAACGGCTCCAGCCCGCTCAAGGGTGTCCAGGCCGGTCTGTCACTGGGGCACGGCAAGCAGCCGCTGGGCAACCGCAGCACCATCGCCACCATGCTGACCCGCACCGATCCGACCACGGCCGACGGCAAGGCGCTGAACGCGCCGCTGGGTGAGAAGTTCGACCTGGCCCCGGGCGCCAGCAGGAGCTTCCAGCTCCCGCCGGTGGCGATGAACGACCTGAAGCTGGAGGGGGGCGGCCCCTCGGCGTCGGCGAACGGTGCCTACGAGCTGGCGGTGGAGGCGCTGACCACCGACACGGACGGTGAGACGACGCACGTGGTGGGGATCGGGCGCAGCCTGCTGCCGTACCTGCCCGACGCCAAGGACGTCCAGCCGACCCGGATCGCCACGCTCTGGCCGCTGACCCACGCGCCCGAGCTGGTGGCCCAGACCGGGTCGGACGCCGACCAGACCCCGGTGCTGCGCGACGACGCCCTGGCCACCGAGCTGGGACCCGACGGCCGGCTCGGCCAGCTGGTCACCATCGGGCAGAGCATCCCGTCGCTGACCTGGGTGATCGACCCGGACCTGCTGGACGCCGTGTTCGCGATGACCAAGCCGTACCGGGTCCAGCTGCCCGGGCGCGGTGGTGAGCCGGTCCGCGACGACAACACCAACACCTCGGCCGGTCAGGGCCAGGGCGTGGCCAACGACTGGCTGAAGAAGCTGCGCGCGGCGGTGGCCGCCAACGGTTCCTCGGTGGTCTCACTGCCGTACGCCGACCCCGACCTCGCCTCGATCGCCCACAACGGCTCCGGGCAGGCCGGTCTGGAGGCGGAGCTGGGCCGGGCCAGGACGGCCGGCAAGGTGACCGTCGAGGGCCGGCTGTCGGTGGACGTGAACGACACCGTCGCCTGGCCCTACCAGGGCTACCTGGACCCGCAGGTCGCCGCCACCGCCCAGAAGCTCGGCGACACCCAGGTGCTGGTGAGCAGCGCGAGCCTGCCGGAGTCCCGGAACCTGAACTTCACGCCCAGCTCGGGGCGCCCGATCGGCAACGGCCTGACGGCGCTGGTCGCCGACAGCACCATCTCCGACCTGTTCCAGTCGGACCTGGGGAGCAAGGAGGCGGCCACCGCGGCCGAGCAGCGCTTCCTCGCCGAGACCCTCACCGTCACCCTGGAGAACCCCTCCAAGCAGCGGACCCTGGTCGCGATGCCGCCGCGCTCGCTGAGCGTCGCGGGCGCCCAGGTGCTGCAGGCCTCGCTCGCCGCCGCGCAGGACGGCAAGTGGGCCCAGGCCGTGAGCCTGGACGCGGTGGCCGCGACCCCGGCCGACCCGCAGGCCGCCACCAAGGTGAGCTCCGCCGAGGCGTACCCGGCCGACCTGCGGGCCACCGAGCTCAGTTCGAGCGACTTCGCCGGGGTGGCCGGCATGCAGCAGCAGGTGGACCTGCTGCTGCGCATCCTCACCGTCCCGCAGCGGGTCAGCGGTCCCTTCAGCGCCGCGATCGCCCGGTCGGTCTCCACCGCCTGGCGCGAGAAGCCGACGAACGGCGCGCTCTACCGCACCAACGCGGCCGGCTACCTGCAGCAGCTGCACGACGCGGTGGCCATTCCGGCCAAGAGCAACAAGGTCACGCTCGCGGGGGATTCCGGGCTCCTGCAGGTCAGCGTCGCCAACGACCTGCAGCAGCCCGTGATCAACCTGGAGCTGCGACTCAGCTCCGCCCAGCAGAACCGGCTGAACGTCAGCAAGGCCGAGTCGGTCGTGCTGGGCCCGGGCCAGAGCACCTCGGCGCGCTTCCTGGCTCAGGCGCAGGGCAACGGGCTGGTGCAGATGACCGCGCAGCTGTGGACGGTGGGCCCCGACGCCCAGCCCTACGGCCCCGAGGTGAAGTTCTACGTCGAGGTCACCCAGGTGCCCAGCGGGGTGTGGTGGGTGGTCGGTGCCGGTGTGCTGCTGGTCCTGCTGGCGGGCCTGCGGATCTACCTGCAGCGCAAGAAGCGCGGCGACGAGCCGCCCCACGACCCGGACGCGCCGCTGACCGAGCCGGACGCCCCGGCCGCCGCCGACCTCCCGGAGCAGGAGCGGGAGGGCTCGCACGGCCGGCCGCTGGGTCCCGACGGGTCGGACCACCACGCGCCGGCGGGCGGCGGCGCGCCGCACCCGTAGCCCGCGACGTCGAAAGCCGGGTTCGAGTGAGCGGTGATGAGACAGTAGGTCTCTGAGACCAGCGGTCCCGGGGCAGGGCCGGGCCCGGACAGCGATGAGGTGGCATGAGCGAGCGGATGGGGCGTCCTCGGCCGGAGGCCGGGGACGAGCGGACCAGCGACGAGCGTGCCCCGGCCCAGGGCGGCGCGGCGGCCGACGAGCCCGACTGGTACCTCGCCGACACCTACGCGCAGGACCCGTATGCCGTGGATCCGTTCCCCACGGTCGGTGGCCCCGGCCCGTACGACCGCACGGCCGAGCCCTACGACCGGATGCTCGACCCCGACCCCGAGCCGGAGCCGGAGCCGGAGCCGGACGCCGCCGGGCCCGACCCGGCCGGCCGGCAGGCGCTGCCGGAGCAGCAGAGCGAAGCGCTGGACGAGCCGGTGGTACCGGCCTCCCGCTGGGCCCGTCCCGCCGCGCCGCCCGGCGCCGGGAGCCCGGCCCCCGTCCCGGTGGGTGCCGAGACCTCCGCCGCGGCCGGCACCGGCCTCGCGCCGCCGCCCGTGGCTCGCCTCGGCTGGGACGCCGACGACGCCGAGTACGTCGGCGTGGACGCGCTGCTCGACCGGGCGCCGGCCACCGCCGCCGCACCCGAGCGCCCACTCTTCCCGGTGATCGAGTTCGACCCGCCGTTGACCGCCGAGGAGGCCGAACCGCGCGCCCTGGCGCCGACCGCGTCACCGGCCGGGGCACCGGCCGCCGGCCACCGCGGCGCCGCCCCGGTGATCGAGGGGCCCGACGGCCCGGACGGCCCCGAGCTCGTGGAGCCGCCGACCGACGACGGCGCCGACGGCCCGGACGCGCCGGCCACCGGTGGCCCCGCCGCGCGGGCCGGCGAGAAGGTCGCCGGCCTGCTCAACTCCAGCGCGATCATGGCCGCGGGCACCCTGGTCTCCCGCGGTACCGGCTTCCTGCGCACCATGGTGATCGCCGCCGCCATCGGCGTCGGCACCATGGGTGACTCCTACTCCGCGGCCAACACGCTGCCCACCCTGCTCTACATCCTGATCGGCGGCGGCGCGCTGAACGCGGTCTTCGTGCCGCAGCTGGTGCGCAGCATGAAGCAGGACGAGGACGGCGGCACCGCCTACGCCAACCGGCTGCTCACTCTGGTGATGGTGGGTCTGGCCGGGGTCGCCTTCGTAGCGGTGCTGGCCGCGCCGCTGCTGGTCCAGCTGATCTCGCACTCACTGATGCGCGACCCGGCCAGCGCGGACAGCACGGTGGCGCTGGCCCGCTACTGCCTGCCGACCATCTTCTTCATGGGCGTGCACGTGGTGATGGGTCAGATCCTCAACGCGCGCGGCCGGTTCGGCGCGATGATGTGGACCCCGGTCCTCAACAACGTCGTGGTGATCTCCACCTTCGGCATGTACCTCTGGGTCTTCGGCACCTTCGAGACCAGCCGGGTCACCCCGCAGACCGTCACCCCCGAGGGCCTGCGCCTGCTGGGGATCGGCACCCTGCTGGGGCTGGCGGTGCAGGCGCTCGCGATGGTCCCCTACCTGCGGGCCGCCGGATTCGCCTTCCGGCCGCGCTTCGACTGGCGCGGCCACGGCCTGGGCAAGGCGGCCCGGCTGGCCAAGTGGACCTTCCTCTTCGTGCTCGCCAACCAGGCCGGCTACCTGGTGGTCACCCAGCTGGCGACCGCGGCCGGCGCCAGGGCGGCCGGCGGGGGATACCTCGGCGTGGGCCTGGCCGCGTACTCCAACGCGCTGCTGATCTGGCAGCTGCCGATGGCGGTGATCACCGTCTCGGTGATGAGCGCGGTCCTGCCGCGGCTCTCCCGCTCGGCCACCGACGGCGACGCCGGCGCGGTGCGCGACGACCTCTCCTACGGGCTGCGCACCTCGGCGGTGGCGATCGTCCCCGCCGCCTTCCTCTTCCTCGCCCTGGGCCCGCAGATCGGCACCGCCATCTACGGCCTGGGCAACGGCGGCAGCGTCGCGCACGCCACCACGGCGGTCGGCTTCATGCTCTCCGCCTTCGCGCTCGGCCTGATCCCGTACTCGGTGCAGTACATCCTGCTGCGCGGCTTCTACGCCTACGAGGACACCCGCACACCGTTCTCCAACACCGTCTGGGTGGCCGCCTCGCAGGCCACCACCGCGCTGCTGTGCTTCCTGGTACTGCCCGCCCAGTGGGCGGTCACCGGGATGGCGCTGGGCTACGGCGCCTCGTACGCGGTGGGGGTCGCGGTCGCGGTGCCCAAGCTCAAGCGGCGGATCGGCGGGCTGGACACCGCCCGGATCGCCAAGACCTACGCCCGGCTGGCGATCGCCTGCGTCCCGGCCGCGCTGGCCGGGTTCCTGGTGGCGCTGGGGCTCGGCGACCTGCTGGGCGGCTGGCTCGGCAGCGTGATCACGGTGCTGGTGGCCGGCGCGGTGCAGCTCGCCGTCTTCGGCGCGCTGGCTCGGCGGATGCGGATCGAGGAGCTCAACGCCCTGGTCGGCATGGTCCGTAGCCGTCTGGGACGCTGAGCGGCCATCAGTTTGTGCACCTACCGAGCAGTTCAGTCGTGAGAGGAACCGGATGACCCTCGCCGTGGTCGTACTCGGGGGGGAAGAATGGGCACAATTGGCTTCGAACGACTTGGTCTGCAGACCCGGGTCCTCGCCTGTCCGCCTCCCGGGGCCGCATCGGCGCGGGCTCCGGACCGGGCGCTACAAGGGGAGGTAGGACGACGGTGGCTGATCGCATCAAGGATCGCACCGAGGCAGTCGTCGACGCGTCAGCGGCCGAGGCACGGAGCGAGGCCACCACCCCGCTCTCCACCGCCGAGATCGCGGCCGAACTGGCCTCCGGCACGGCCGCCCAGGCCGAGCCCTCCCACCCGCGACCCGAGCCCGGCCCCGACCCCGCCGGCGACCTGCCGGCCGACCCCGCCCCCGAACCCGCGGACGCGTCACTCGCGGGGGAGGCCCCCGCGGACGCGGAGAGCGCCACCCAGGTCCTGCCACCCGTCGTCGAGCCCGCCGCGCCGGCCGCAGACGCCCCGGGTCCTGACGCCGACTCCGACGCCGACTCGGACGCGGATTCCGACCTGGACTCCGCAGAGGCGGAGCCCGAGGACGACGCCGACCGGCTCCCCGACCTGCTCCCGGTTCCGCAGCGGCACAGCGGCGACACCATCGCCGGCCGCTACCGGCTGGAGGAGTGCATCTCCCAGTCGGAGGCGTTCAGCAGCTGGCGCGCCGTCGACGAGAAGCTGCGCCGCGCGGTCGGCGTCCACCTGCTGGCCGCCGGCCACCAGCGCGCCGAGGACGTCCTGGCCGCCGCCCGCTCCGCCGCGCTGCTCGGCGACCCGCGCTTCGTCCAGGTGCTGGACGCGGTGCAGGAGGGCGAGCTCGTCTACGTGATCCGCGAGTGGCTGCCCGACGCCACCGACCTGGCCACCCTGCTGGCGGCCGGCCCGATGGACGCGTACGACGCCTACCAGATGGTCCGCCAGGTCGCCGACGCGATCACCGCCGCGCACCGCAGCCGCCGCTCGCACCTGCGGCTGACCCCGCGCTGCGTGCTGCGCACCGACACCGGCCAGTACCGGATCAACGGGGTGGCCGTCGACGCCGCCCTGCGCGGCCTGCCGGAGGAGGACGCCGAGCTCACCGACACCCGGGCCCTCGGCGCCCTGCTCTACGCCGCGCTGACCCACCGCTGGCCCTTCCCCGAGGACCGCTACGACCTCCAGGGGCTGCCCAAGGGCCTCGGCCAGGTCCCGCCCGACCAGGTGCGGGCCGGCGTCCACCGGGGCCTGTCCGACCTCGCCGCCCGCGCGCTCTGCGTGCCGCCCCCGCACCACCTCGAGCCGATCGGCACGCCCGCCGAACTGGCCAAGGCGATCGCGCTGCTGCCCCGGATCCCGCAGCCCGAGCCGGCCCCCGGCCTGCCCGCCCGCGCGACCACCCGCTACCCCGCCACCCAGCCGACGGTCGGCCGCTCGGGACCCGCACCCCGCCCGGCCGCGCCCACCGTGGTCCTGCCGCGGCCCGCCGCCCCGACCGGTCCGCCGCCCCGACGGGTGCGCCGGCACGCCCGGCGGCTGCTCAAGTGGACGGTCTCGGCCGTCCTGCTGGCCGCCATCGGCTACGGCTCCTGGCACCTGGCCGGGCGGCTGGGCAGCACCGGCGAGAAGCAGGCCCTGGGCACCTCCGGCGCCGGCAGCGCGCCGTCCGCCAGCAGCACCCCGAGCCCCCACCTGAGCCCGCTGGCCATCTCCGACGTCAGCTCGTTCAACCCGTTCGGCAGCGGCCCGATGCACCCGGAACTGCTCCCCCAGAGCTACGACGGCAACCCCGCCACCTTCTGGTACACCGACGGCTACTTCTCCGACCTGCCCACGATCGGCCACGGCACCGGTCTGGTGGTGGACCTCGGCTCGGCCAAGTCGATCAGTCAGGTGAGCGTGCAGTTCGTCGGGGGCACCACGGCGGAGCTGCGGGTGCCCACCGCCACCGGTGACGGCCAGCCGAGCAAGTTCGACGACTTCGGCCAGCCGCTCGCCCAGAGCACCGGCACCGACGCCGAATTCCAGCTCGGCACCCCGGTCCGGTCGCGCTACCTCTTGATCTGGCTGACCAGCCTCCCCAAGGATGGGGGCGACAGGTACCGCGGCCAGGTGGCCGAGATCAAGGTCTCCGGCTGACCGGACGGCCCGCAGCGGTACTCGCAGCACCGAGGGGCAGGCAGATGGCAGGACCGACCGGGCCGCAGCCCCCCGAGGCCGCGGAACCGACCGACGCGGAGTTGCTGGCCCACCACGTGGCCGGCGATCCGACGGCCTTCGGCCTCCTGGTCCAGCGCCACCGGGACCGGCTCTGGGCCGTCGCGGTGCGGACCCTGGGTGACCGCGAGGAGGCGGCCGACGCGCTGCAGGACGCCCTGCTCTCGGCACTGCGCGCGGCCCACACCTTCCAGGGCCGCTCCGCGGTCACCACCTGGCTGCACCGGATCGTGGTCAACGCCTGCCTGGACCGGGCCCGCCGCGCCACCACCCGGCGCGCCGGCTCCCTGGACGAGGATCCGCAGCAGCTCGAGACCCTGGCCGGCAGCGCGGAGCCCACCGACGCGCTGGTGATCCGCAGGGAGCTGCGCCGTGAGCTCGGCGCGGCGCTGGCCTCGCTGCCCGCCGACCAGCGCGCCGCCCTGGTCCTGGTCGACATGCAGGGCTACCCGGTGGCCGAGGCCGCCGAGGTGCTCGGGATACCGGTCGGCACGGTGAAGAGCCGGTGCGCGCGCGGCCGGGCCCGCCTGCTGCCGCTGGTGCGCCACCTGCGCCCCGCGCCGGGGCCGGCCGAGCCCGCGGGCGATGTTTCACGTGAAACATCCACCGCCCCACCGGCCGGAGGGAACCCGAAGGGGACCCGCCCCGTCCCATCCCCGGACCCCACCGTCCCCACCCAAGAACTGAGCCTGGAAGGAGACGCGACCCCCCGATGACGCATCAGGCACCCGAACCCGTCGAATCGGCCGCGGCCGCGTCCCACCCCTCGGTCGACCGGCTCGCCGATCTGCAGGAGGGGCTGCTCCCCGCCGCCGAGGCGGCGGAGCTGCACGCCCACCTGACCCACTGCGAGCCGTGCGCGCAGACCCTCGCGGCGCTCGACGCGCTCACCGAACTGCTGGCCGAGGACGAGCCCGAGCCGATGCCCGAGGCGGTCGCACTGCGCCTCGACGCGGCCCTGGCCGCCGAGGCGGCCCTGCTCGCCGCCGGCGCTGCCCCCACCCCCACCGCCCCGGGCACGACAGTCCCGAGCACCCCCGCGAGCGCCACGCCGAGCACCACCGGGGCGCCCAAGGGCGCTCCCCGGCCGGCCGGCGCCGCCCCGCCCTGCCGCCCGGGCAGCGCGAGCCATGGGCCGGGCCGGGCCCCCGGCCGGG
>NZ_BAAALF010000149.1:0-20710 GCF_039528135.1 Kitasatospora nipponensis
GGCGGGCCGCGGCGGGGCGGCCGGGGCGGGACCGTGCCCGCCGCGTCCGGCACCGGACGTGGTGGCGGCGCCGGTGGGGTGAGCGGTCGGGTAGCCGGCCAGGGACGGTGCCTGCCGCAGCGCTCGGGGCAGCGGCAGCAGGGCGAGCCCGGCCAGCAGACCCTCGGCCGGCACCAGGCCGCGGGCCCGGCCGTGGCAGTCGGCACACCCGCGCGCGTGACGGGCCATCCGCTTGCGCCACAGCGCGCCCGGCTGCCCGTCCCAGGAGGCGGTCACCGCGGCCAGCTCCGGGCAGGACGGCGAGGCGACCAGCGCCCGCACCACCACCCGGGCGATGTCCAGGCGCTCCTTCACCCGCTGCACCCGGACCGCCGCGTGCTGCGGCGTCAGCTCCAGGGAGGCCGCCAGCTCCGGGCGGGTCAGCTCGCCGGCCGCCTCCAGCCACCAGAGCGCGAGCAGCTCGCGGTCCTCGCCGTCCAGCCAGCGGGTCGCCTCGGCGACCTCGCGGCGCTGCCCCGACAACCCCAGCCGGACGATCGTCAGGTTGACGAAGTCGGATCCGGGGTCGGGCAGTTCGCGCGCCTCGTCGAGCGCGTCGCCGGCCGGGACGCAGCTCTGCGCACGGTGGCGGTGGCGCACCTGGTTCATCGCTATGGCCACCAGCCAGGAGCGGAAGGCGGCCGGGTCGCGCAGGGCGGGCAGGCCGTCGACCGCGCGCAGCATGGTCTCCTGGACCACGTCGTCGGTGTCCGGGTGGCCGTTCAGCGCGCGGCCCACGATGTTGTAGACCAGCGGGAGGTGGCCGGCGATCAACTCGCACCGGGCGTCCCGGTCGCCGGCCCGTGCCCTGGCCACCGCGCTGGGGTACCTGTCCGTGTCCACCCGAGTCCACCTTGTCCGTCAGCTGACCTGTCCACCTTGGGAGACCCGCACCGGCCACGGCGATAACAGAAATCCGCCGGCGCGATCGACGGACTTTCCGCCCCCGCTGCCGGAGCGACCCTAGCCGGTCGACGGGACCGGGTGGTCCGGTGGCGAAAAGTGGGTGGTGGTACGGGGGATGGTGGTACGGGGACGGCGGTACGAGGGTCGCGGGCGCCCGGGGCGGCGCGCCTCAGGCCGGCGGCTCCTCGGACGGTGCGGCCAGGGGCAGGCGGACCACCAGCCGGGCGCCGTCCTCGGCCTCCTCGGCGGTCAGCGTGCCACCGTGGTGGGCGGCCAGGTCGCGGGCGATCGGCAGGCCCAGGCCGGCCCCGCCGTGGTCGCGGCTGCGGGAGTCGTCGAGCCGGGTGAACCGTTCGAAGATCCGCTCGCGGTCGGCCGCCGGTATCCCGGGGCCGTCGTCGGTGATCTCCAGCACCGCCAGCCCCTGCCGCGCCTCGGTCCGCAGCCGTACCGTGACCTGCTGGTCGGCGAAGCGCTGCGCGTTGTCCAGCAGGTTCGTCACGATCCGGGTCAGCCACAGGCTGCTGCCGGCCACCTCGACCGGCGCCGCCAGCTCGGCCCGCACCGGCAGCCGGTCACCGCGCCGGGCCGCCACCGCCTTGCGGACCAGGGCGGTGAGGTCGACGGTCGCGCTGGGCACCGGCTCGGCGGCGTCGAGGCGGGCCAGCAGCAGCAGGTCGGCGGCGAGTTGCTGCAGGCGGGCGGTGTCCTCCAGCGCGCCGCCGATCAGCTCGGGCTGCAGGGCCGGGTCGGCGACCGCCAGCGCCACCTCCAGCTGGGTGCGCAGGACGGTGATCGGGCTGCGCAGCTCGTGCGAGGCGTCGGCGATGAACTGGCGCTGGCGCCGGCCGGAGGACTCCAACCGGTCCAGGGTGGCGTTCATGGTGACCGCCAGCCGGGCGATCTCGTCGTGCGTCTGCGGCACCGGGACGCGGCGGTGCAGCTCGCGGTCGCTGATCCCGGCGACCTCGGCGCGGATCGCCTCCACCGGGCGCAGTGCCCGGCCGGTCACCCACCAGGTGACGCCGGCCACCGTGAGCAGCAGCAGCGGCATCCCGATCGCCAGCGCCATCGAGGTGGTGGCGTCGGCGGCGTCGACGTCGCGCAGCGAGGTGCCGGCGTAGACGGTGACCAGGCCGCTCTCGGTGTTGGTGGTGACCTGCACGACCCGCTGGCGGTGCTCCTGGCCCAGCGGTCCGATGTCCCAGGTGCTGAGCACGGTGCCGGGCACGCTGGGGCGCTGGGCGGAGATCGCCGGGCGGCCGCTCAGGTTCTGGCTCGAGGTCAGTACCCGCCCCTCGGCGTTGACCACCTGGAGGAAGTCGGCGCCGTCGGTGGTCGGCAGCTGCGGGCTGAGCTTGTCGGCGATCGCGAGCTGCGCCACCACCGCGGCCTGGGCCTCCGCGTCGCTCTCCGCGTTGTGCAGCAGGTTGGCGTCCAGCAGCCCGAGCAGGGCGAGCGCGGCGATCGCCAGCGCGACGGCCACCACGGCGCTGGCGCCCAGCGTGGCGCGGGCCCGTACGGTCATCGGCCGCAGCCGGCGCAGGCCGCGCCGGGCGCCGAGCTCGCCGGACGGCCGGTCGGCGGGCCGGTCGGCCGGCAGGTCACCGGGCAGGTCGGCCGGGTGGTCGGCGCCGTCGGGATCGGGCGCGGCCGCGGGATCGGTGACGGCATCGGGTGCGGGCTCGGGTTCGGCGGGGTTCGGGACGGCGAGGTGGGGCGCGGCGGCCTGGGTCGGGGCACGGCGCGCCCGCGGGACCACGCTGCGGGTCACCGGCGGCCGGCTACCCACCGTCGGCCGCCAGCCGGTAGCCGGCGCCCCGGATGGTCTCCAGCGACGCCCGCCCGAAGGGCGCGTCGATCTTGCGCCGCACCGCGCTGATGTGCACCTCGACCACGTTCGGATCCCCCTCGAAGGCCGAGTCCCAGACCTGTTCGAGGATCTCCCGCTTGGGCACCACCTCGCCGGCCCGCCGGGCCAGGTACTCCAGCACCGCGAACTCCCGCGCGGTCAGCCGGATCGGCGCCCCGCCCCGGGTGCAGCTGTGCCGGGCCGGGTCGAGCACCAGGTCGCCGAAGGCCAGCACCTCGGGGCGCCGGCGCCCGGTGCGCCGGGCCAGCGCCCGCAGCCGGGCCACCAGGACCACGTACGAGAAGGGCTTGGAGAGGAAGTCGTCGGCGCCGGTGTCCAGCGCCTCGGCCTCGTCGTACTCGCCGTCCTTCGCGGTGAGCATCAGGATGCCCGCCTCGTTGCCGGCCGCCCGCAGGCGGGCGCAGACCCGGTAGCCGTTGACCCCGGGCAGCATGATGTCGAGCACGATCACGTCGTAGTCGTGCTCGCCGGCCAGCCACAGCCCCTGCGGGCCGTCGTGGGCCAGGTCGACGGTCATGCCTTCGGCCTGCAGACCCCGCTGCAGTGCCGCGGCCAGCCGCCGCTCGTCCTCCACCACCAGTACGCGCATGCCAACAGGATCCCAGGCGGGGCCGAGCGTTTGCTGAAGACCTCTTCAGCTGGCTTCAGCTGGTCTTCAGCAACGGCGAACCATGCTGGGCGCAGCAGTGCACAGGGCAGTGGGATCCGCAGCGCGACCCGCAGGGGGAACGGCCCGTGGGGGGCCTGCCATCTCCAGGGGGTTGAACGGGAGTTGGCCGAGCCGTCGATGATCGGACACCTGGTGTCCGGCCAGTCGCCACATGGACTCCGGCTGGGCACCCTACCGTCACGTGCCTGACCGGCCCGGAGGCCGGGTTCGACGGGGGCGGTGCAGCCGGCTCCGGTGGGATCGATCGGACCGGCGGACGGGGGTTGCCAGCCGTGGGGCGGTGCGGGGCGGGCCTTCGGGCGCCGGCCGGCACCTCGCCCGCGTACGCGCCAACCGGTGCGGGCCCGATCCCGCGTCACGGGCGGCCGGCTCCCCGGTGGTCCCGGCACAACCGCCCGACGCAGTGAAGTCGTGGGCGCGGCACCGCCGTCGGCGGAGGGCCGTGACCCACCCTGGAAGGAGCCTGATGCGGTCGAGACTGCCGCGCCGGATCACCGTCGTGTCCGCCAGCGTGGGGGCGGGGCACGACGGCGCCGCCCGTGAACTGGTACGCCGCCTGGAGGCGGTCGGGGTCGAGGCCGAGTGCCACGACTTCCTCGACCTGCTGCCGCGCGGGTGCGGGCGCCTGCTGCGCGGCAGCTACGCGCTGGAGCTGAAGGTCGCGCCGTGGGCCTGGGGCTGGCTGCTGCGGGGGCTGGAGAAGCACCGCGTGTCGGCCGCCCTGGTGGGAGCGCTCTTCGCGGCCGCCGGGGCCCGCCGCACCCAGGCCCTGGTGGGTCCGGAGGTCGGCGCGGTGGTCTCCACCTACCCGCTGGCCAGCCAGGCCCTGGGCCGGCTGCGCCGGCGCGGCGCCCTGCACGCACCGGTGGCCACCTTCCTGACCGACATGTCGGTCCACCCGCTGTGGATCGCCGAGGGCGTCGACCTGCACCTCGCGCTGCACCCGGTGGCCGCCGCCCAGGCGAGCGGGCACGGCGCGCGGAACGTCGAGATCTGCGCGCCGCTGGTCGGCCCCGACTGCCGTCCGGTGCGCTCGGCCGCCGAGCGGCAGCGCGAGCGGGCCCGCTTCGGGCTGCCGGGCGACCGGCCGATCGCCCTGGTCACCGCCGGCTCCTGGGGGGTCGGCGAGGTCGAGCTGACGGCCCGGGAGATAGCCGCCACCGGCCTGGCCGTGCCGGTCACCGTCTGCGGCCACAACGAGGGCCTGCGCGAGCGGCTGGAGGCCGCCGGCACCGGCGTGGCGCTGGGCTGGGTGGACGACATGCCGGCCCTGCTGCGGGCCTGCGACGTGGTGGTGCAGAACGCCGGCGGCCTCACCTCGCTGGAGGCCATGGCCAGCGGCCTGCCGGTGGTCAGCTACCGTTGCCTGCCGGGCCACGGGGTGACCAACGCGGCCGCGCTGGACGAGGCGGGCATGGCGGTCTGGATACGCGACGAGCAGCGGCTCGGGCCGGAGCTGGCCCAGGCACTGGGCAGCGACCCGGCCGCGGGTCCGGGTACGGCGCCGCGGACCGCCGCCGGCGCCGAACACGCCGTGGTCGCCCTGGCCGGCGGCAGCATCGAACCGATCCTGGAGGCCGCCTCGTGAGGGGACCCACCCGCGCGCTCGCGCTCACCGCCGGCGGCCTGGCGCTCGCGCACAGCCTGCCCGCCCTGACCTCGCTGGGCCCGGTCCGCCCGCTGCTCGCCCCGCGGCTGAGCGGCCCGGGCGACCCCGGGCACGTCGCGCTGACCTTCGACGACGGCCCCGACCCGGCCTCCACCCCGCTCTTCCTGGCGGAGCTGGCCAGGACCGGGACCAGGGCCACCTTCTTCCTGCTGGGCCGGATGCTGGTGCGCGCCCCCGAGCTGGGCCGCGAACTGGTCGCCGCCGGCCACGAGGTGGCGGTGCACGGCTGGGCGCACAAGCCGCTGCTGATCCGCTCGCCGCGCCAGACGCGCGACGACGTCGCCCGGGCCCGCGACCTAGTCGCCGAGGTGACCGGCCGCGAGCCGCGCTACTACCGACCGCCGTACGGGGTGCTCAGCGCCTCCGCGCTCTACGCGGCGCGCGAGAACGGCCTGAAGCCGGTGCTCTGGACGCACTGGGGCCAGGACTGGACCGCCCGCGCCACCCCCGACTCGGTCATGCGCACCCTGACCCGGGCCCCGTTGGCCGGCGGCACCGTGCTGCTGCACGACTCCGACGTGACCTCCGCCCCCGGCGCCTGGCGCTCGGCGCTCGGCGCGCTGCCGCGGCTGCTGGAGCACTGCGCGGAGCAGGGGCTGAAGGTCGGCCCGCTGGGCGAGCACGGGCTGCGCTAGGCGTTCTGACCGTTGTCGCGGCCCGCCGGGGTGTCGTCCGGCGGGCCGGTGGGCGTGCGCGGGGTGGGTCGGTGCGCGGGGCGGCTCAGTTCGCGGCCGGCTCCAGGACCACCGGCAGCCGGCGGTGGCCGTTGGAGATGAAGGACTCCACCGGGGGCAGCTCCTCGCCGGTCAACGCCATCCGCGGGAACCGCTCGAAGAGCGCCGGCAGCGCCACCGCCGCCTCCAGGCGGGCCAGCGGCGCGCCCAGGCAGAAGTGCGCGCCGTGGCCGAAGGAGACGTGGTCCTTGGCGGCGCGGGTCAGGTCGAAGACGTCCGCGTCGGCGCCGTGCACGGCCTCGTCGCGTCCGGCGGAGGCGTAGCCGGCCAGGATCGCCTCGCCCTGGCGGATCAGCACCTCGCCCACCTGGATGTCCTCCACCGCGTAGCGCAGCGGCAGGTTGGCCACCGGCGCCTGCACCCGCAGCGCCTCCTCGATCACGTCGTTCCAGGAGGCCTGCCCGGAGCGGACCAGGGCCAGCTGCTCGGGGTGGGTGAGCAGCAGGTGGATCGCGTTGTCGAGCAGGTTGACGGTGGTCTCGTGCCCCGCGCTGATCACCAGCAGCAGGGTGTCCAGCAGCTCCTGCTCGGTGAGCGTGCTGCCGTCGCCGTCCTCCTCGTCGTCGCGGGCCGCGATCAGCATGCTGGTCAGGTCGTCGCCCGGCTCCTTGCGCTTGAGCGCGGCCAGTTCGCCCAGCAGCCGGTACACCTCCAGCACGTTGGCGTGCGCGGCCTCGGGGGAGATGGTGGTGTCGAAGAAGCCGTCCACGCAGGTCTTCAGGCCCGGGTGCAGGTGCTCGGGGACGCCGAAGAGCTCGCAGATCACCTGGATCGGGATCGGGTAGGCGTAGCCCTCGCGCAGGTCGGCGGCCGTACCGGCGGGGGTGGCGGCCAGGGTCTCCAGCAGTCCGGCGGTGATCTGCTCGATCCGCGGCCGCAGCGCCTCGCTGCGCCGGGTGGTGAACGCGCCGGCCACCAGCCGCCGCAGCCGGCGGTGGTCGGCGCCGTAGGCGGTGAACATGTTGTCGACCGCGACCCAGATGGTCAGCGGCCAGTCGGCGGGCACCTCACCGTTGACGAAGGCGGTCCAGTGCCGGCGGGCGTTCTTGGAGACGCGCGGGTCGGCGAGCAGCTGCTTGACCAGCTGCTGGCTGCCTATCGACCACGCCACCACGCCGCCAGGGAGCTCCACCCGGGCCACCGGCCCGTCCTGGTGGATCCGCCGGGCCTCGCCGTGGATGTCGCCGCCGGTCGGGTCGATGCGGTAGGGGCAGCGGTCGGGTTCCATGTACGGCCTCCAGGGGCGGTGTCGGGAGCGGCGGTGTCGGGCGCGGCGTCAGGCGGCGCGGCGGCCGGGGTGGCAGCCTGCGCGGTGGGCGTCGCGGCCGGCGGGTAGTGCACCGGCAGGGCGGCCAGCGCGCGGTGGAAGGGACCCGGGCGCCAGAGCAACTCATCCGGCTTGACGGAGAGTTCGAGGTCGGGCAGGCGGTCGAGCAGCTTCTCCACGGCGACCGAGGCGATCAGCCGGGCCGGTCCCTGCGCGGGGCAGGCGTGCGGGCCCGCGCTCCACGCCAGGTGGGCCCGGTTGCCGGAGCGGGCCCGGCCGGCCAGCGCCGGGTCGGTGTTGGCCGCGGCGAAGCCGATCACCACCGGATCGCCCTCGGGCAGCAGCACGCCGCCCAGCTCCACGTCCCGGACCGGGTAGTGGATCCCGTAGTTGGCCATCGGCGGGTCGGTCCAGAGCACCTCGTCCAGCGCGTCCTCGACCGGCAGGCTGCCGCCCGCCAGATCGCCGGCGAAGCGCTCGTCGGAGAGCAGCAGCCGCAGCGTGTTGCTGATCAGGTTGAGCTGCGGCTCGGTGCCCGCGCCCATCAGGACCACCAGTTGGTGCAGCATCTCCTCGTCGTCCAGCGCCGCCGGGTGGGCCATCAGCCAGCTGGTCATGTCGGCGTCCGGGGCGGCCCGCTTGAGTGCCACCAACTCCAGCAGGGCGGCGGTCAGTTCGGCGTTCGCCCGCTCGGCGTCCACCCCCTCGAAGATGCCGGCCATCCCGCTGACCAGCCGGTCACCCAACTCGGCGGGGCAGCCGAAGAGCTGATTGAGGATCAGCAAGGGCAGCGGCCTGGCGTAGTCGGCCACCAGGTCGGCCTCGCCGCGGCCGGCGAAGGCGTCGATCAGCAGGTCGGCGCTGCGCTCCACGTAGCCGCGCAGCGCGTTCGGGTCGATCCGCTCCAGGCTGTCGTCCACCGCGCCGCGCAGCCGGGCGTGCGCCTCGCCGTCCGCGAAGAGGCAGTTGGGGCGGTAGGCCATCATCGGCACGGCCGGGTTGTCCGGGGTGACCCGGCCCTGGCTCAGTGCGCGCCAGCGGCGGGCGTCCTTGCGGTAGGTCTGCGGGTTGCGCAGCACCTCCAGCGCCGCCTCGTAGGAGAGCACCAGGTGTGCCTGCGCGCCCGGGTGGAGCTCGACCGGCACCACCGGGCCGCGGTCGCGCAGGGTGCGGTAGACGGCCGCCGGGTCGGCGGCGAACTCCGCTCCGTGCAGCGGGAATCCGCCGTCCTGCTGCTGGTGTGCCGGGCAGCCGGGCGGTGGCGACTGGGAGTTCACGCAGGCTCCAGATCGGTGCGGTCGGGGTGACGGTCCCCGAAGGCGCCGGAGCTGTCGGCGTCCTCGTGCTCGGGGTCGCCGTCGAGGTCGAGGTCGTTCTGTTCGAGCAGGTACTGGACGAGGGCGATCAGCGCCCGGGTGGCCGACTCCCGGTCGCGGGCGTCGCAGGTCACCAGCGGGGTGCCGGGCAGCAGGTCGAGCGCCTCGCGCAGCTCGGCCTCGGCGAACTCCGGTGCGCCGTCGAAGCGGTTGACCGCGACCGCGTACGGCAGCCCGTGTTCCTCCAGCAGGTCCATCACCGGGAAGGAGTGCTCCAGGCGCCGGGTGTCGGTGAGCACCAGGGCGCCGAGCGCGCCGAGGGTCATGTCCCGCCAGAGCGGGGTGAAGCGCTCCTGGCCGGGCGCGCCGAAGAGATAGAGCACCAGGCTGCGGCTGAGCGTGAGGCGCCCGAAGTCCATGGCGACCGTGGTGGTCCCCTTCTCCGGCACCCCGGTCAGGTCGTCCACCAGGACGCTGGCCTGGGTCATCGGCTCCTCGGTGCGCAGCGGCTCGATCTCGGAGAGGGCGCCGACGAACGTGGTCTTGCCGACCGCGAAGTGACCGGTGATGAGCAGCTTGACGGCGGTCTGCACGTCCTCGCCGAGGTAGGCGACCGGTGGCGCCTCAGAGTCGGGAGCGAAGGCCATCGAGCACCTCCAGCAGCAGCTGGGAGTCCGGCAGTTGGGCCCGGGGGACGGCGGCCCTGGTGAGGATGTGGCCGCTGTCCACCAGGTCGCCCAGCAGGACCTTGGTGACGCTCACCGGCAGCCGCAGGTGCGCGGCGACCTCGGCCAGCGAGAGCGCGCCGCGGGTGCAGAGCTCCACCAGCCGGCGCTTCTCGGGGCTCAGCTGCGCCACCGGCCGGCCGGACGCGGCGCTGACCAGGGTGACCAGGTCGAAGGTGTTGCGGGTGGGCTCGAAGCGCCCGCCGGTCACCACGTACGGGCGCACCAGCCCCTTCTCGCGCCGCGGGCCGCTCACCGCAGGGCGCCCAGGTCGCTCGGGGACACCGGGGGCTGCGGTGCCGATTCGCGCGACCCGCTCGCCGGGGGCACGGCCCGGGCGGCCGCGGCCTGCTGGGGCGGGCCCTGGCGGGGCGGGGCGCTGAGCTCCTTGCCGAGCCGGTCGACCAGCTTCTGCATCCGGTAGCTCACCGCCTCCATGTCCACGTCCTCGCCGGCCGACACCGCCAGGTAGGCGCCGGGGCCGGCCGCGACCAGGAAGACGTAGCCGCCGACGAACTCGATCAGGGTCTGCCGCCAGGGCGTCGGCTCGGGGCCGCAGAAGCCCGCGGTGCTGCGGCTGATCGACTGGAGCCCGGCGAGCGCGGCGGCCTGCCGGTCGGCCTCGTCGCGGCCGATGCCGGCCGAGTGGGCGCGCAGCAGGCCGTCCGCGGAGAGCAGGATCGCGTGCCGGGCCCCGGGCACCAGCAGGACGTCGTCGAGCATCCAGCCGAGGTCGTTGGTCGGGCGGCTGTTCAGCCGGCTGTTCATCGATGGCTCCTTGCGGGGGATCTGGCCGAGCGGTGGGGGGAGCGGTCCGGCGGTTCTCCTCAGTCGGCGCGCGGCCGTGCCGGAGAACTAAAGTCGTCCGTATGACGAAAACCCCGGACAGCGTCGTCCGTTCCTTCATCGACGAGCAGGAGGCCGGCTTCCTCGCCGATCTGGCCGACTGGCTCCGCATCCCCTCGATCTCGGCCGATCCCGACCGCGCCCAGGACGTCCGGCGCTCGGCCGAGTGGCTGGCCGCCAAGCTGCGCGAGACCGGCTTCCCGGTGGCCGAGGTGTGGGAGTCGGACGGCCTGCCGGCGGTCTTCGCCGAGTGGCCCTCGGGGGACGCCGGGGCGCCCACGGTGCTGGTCTACGGCCACCACGACGTGCAGCCGGCCGCCCTGGCCGACGGCTGGGACACCGAGCCGTTCACCCCGGTCACCATCGGCAACCGGCTGCACGCCCGCGGGGCGGCCGACGACAAGGGCCAGGTCTTCTTCCACACCCTGGGGCTGCGCGCGCACCTGCACGCCACCGGCCGCACCGCGCCCGCCGTCAACCTCAAGCTGCTGATCGAGGGCGAGGAGGAGTCCGGCTCGCCGAACTTCGGGGCGCTGATCCGGCGCGAGGCGGCCCGGCTGGCCGCCGACCTGGTGTACGTCTCGGACACCGGGATGTGGGGCGAGGGCACCCCGACCGTCTGCACCGGGATGCGCGGCAAGGCGGACTGCCAGATCGACCTCTACGGTCCCGACAGCGACATCCACTCCGGCTCGTTCGGCGGCGCGGTGCCCAACCCGGCCACCGCCGCGGCCGAACTGGTCGCCGCGCTGCACGACGAGCGGCGCCGGGTCGCGGTGCCCGGTTTCTACGACGGCGTGGTCGAGCTGACGGACCGTGAGCGCGAGCTCTTCGCCAAGCTGCCCTTCGACCAGGAGGCCTGGCTGCGCACCGCGAAGTCGCACGGCACCGAGGGCGAGGAGGGCTTCTCCACCCTGGAGCGCGTCTGGGCGCGGCCCACCGCCGAGGTCAACGGCATCTGGGGCGGCTACACCGGGCCGGGCTTCAAGACCATCGTGCCGGCCCAGGCCCACCTCAAGCTCTCCTTCCGGCTGGTCGCGGGCCAGGACGTCGAGCGGGTCGAGGAGGCCTTCCGGAGCTGGGTGGCCGAGCGGCTGCCGGCCGGCATCCGGCACGAGATCGACTTCCGCGGCGGGGTCCGTCCCTGCCTGACGCCGCTGGACCACCCGGCCCTGGAGTCCACGGTGCGGGCGATGGGCCGGGCCTTCGAGCAGGAGATCCTCTTCACCCGTGAGGGTGGTTCGGGACCCGCCGCCGACCTGCAGGACGTGCTCGGCGCCCCGGTGCTCTTCCTCGGCATCTCGGTGCCCTCGGACGGCTGGCACTCCGTCAACGAGAAGGTCGAGCTGGACCTGCTGCGCAAGGGCGTGGAGACCGCCGCCTACCTCTGGGGCGAGCTGGCAGAGAACTTCCGGCCGGCGGCGGCCCCCGCCGCGGGCCACTGACCGCGTCGGCCTGTGACCGCCGACGACACCTGGGAACGGGGACGGACCATCATGAGCACCATGCCTGACACCGAACGGCCGTTGCAGCTCGCGCTCGCCAGGGCGGCCGTGGACCGGGCGGCCCAGCACCGGCTGGACGAGCCGTGGCTGGCCGCCGCCTGGAGCCACCCCAGCACCAAGGTCCTGCCGATCTCCGGCGGCGAGGCCTTCGTGGTGGACACCGACAACGGCACCGAACTGGTCCTGCTGCCGTCCTTCGAGGCACCGGCCAACGGTGACCGCTACTTCCTGGGCACCGACGAGGACGGCGTCTCGTACTTCGCGCTGGCCGGCGAGACGCTGCCCGGGCGACTGGACGGCGACGCCCGGCCGGCCGGGCTGCGCGAGGTGGGCGCCACCCTCTCCGACCGCCAGGCGGGCCTGCTGGTGCACGCGGTGGCGCTGGAGCACTGGCACCGGCTGCACAGCTTCTGCTCGCGCTGCGGGCACCCGACCGAGAAGGCCGGCGCCGGGCACCTGCGCCGCTGCACCTCCTGCGCGGCGGAGCACTACCCGCGCACCGACCCGGCCGTGATCATGGTGATCACCGACGAGCAGGACCGCTGCCTGCTGGGCCGCCAGGCGCTCTGGCCGGAGGGCCGCTGGTCCACCCTGGCCGGGTTCGTGGAGCCGGGGGAGTCGATCGAGCAGGCGGTGGCCCGGGAGGTCTTCGAGGAGGCCGGGGTGCGGGTCGGCGAGGTGGCGTACGTGGCCAGCCAGCCGTGGCCGTTCCCGGCCAGCCTGATGCTGGGCTTCGTCGGCAAGGTGGCGCCCGGCGGCGCGGAGATCACCGTGGACGGCGAGGAGCTCGCCGAGGCGCGCTGGTTCTCCCGCGAGGACCTGCGGGCCGCGATGGCCTCGGGCGAGATCGTGCCGCCCTCGGGGATCTCGATCGCCCGCCATCTGATCGAACTCTGGTACGGCGAGCCGATGCCGGCCGCGGTGCGCTGGTAGTCGCTCATCCGGGGCGCTGATCCGGTCACCGATCCGGTCGCCGATCACCGGTTCGGGAAATAGTCGGGGGGCGTGTGTCGATCAATACACGCCCCCCTCTCTGCTGCACTCGCGGGTTCGCGCTCCGGATCGGCCGGCGCGCCCGCCCGGGTCGGTGTTCCCGCAGCTCAACGCCATGATCGTGGAAATCCCGACCGATCATGAATGGGTCCGAACCGATCGCCGACGGTCGGGTTGCCGGGCCGTTCAATCCGGTATTCCCCGGCCTTGGCCACTATTGGCCGGTCGGGCTGAAGCGGCGTCACCCGAATCGCTACATTTCCAGGGTGACCATCTCCAGCGGTAGCGTTCCGTCTCCCAAGTACCAGCGGCTGGCGGCCGACCTGCGCCGGCGGATCGCGGCCGGCGAATGGCGCGGCGAGGTCGCCCTGCCGGTGGAGTCCGAACTGGAGCAGCAGTACGGGGTGGCCCGCAACACGGTGCGCCTGGCCGTCGACGTCCTGGTCAACGAGGGCCGGCTGGTGCGCCTGCAGGGCAAGGGCACCTTCCTGCGCGAGCACCCGGTGCTGGACCACTGCGCCTTCGGCCCGCTGCCGGCGGGCGCGGTGCTGCCGGCCCAGCGCGAGGCGACGACCGCGCTGGCCGCCCCCAGTACGACGTACGCCGAGGAGGCCTCGGCGGCCGGCCGGGTGCTCAGTGCCGAGTTCGAGATGCTGATCGTGCGGGCCCGGGTGGACGTCGCCGAGTGGCTGGGGCTGCGGCCGGGGGAGGCGGTGGTGGTCCGCCGCCAGCTGCGGCTGATGGACCGCGAGCCGTACTCGATCGAGGAGAGCCACTACCGGGCCGGGGTCGCGGCCGGCACCGCGCTGATGGAGCCCGACCCGGTGCCGGGCGGGGACGAGGCGGTGCTGGCGGAGCTCGGCCGGGCCGAGGTCGGCGCCGTCGACCAGCTGGTCTCCCGGATGCCGGGCCCCGAGGAGGCGCAGTGGTTCCAGGGCGGCCCGGGCGTGCCGCTGCTGGTGCAGACCCGGGTCAGCTACGACCGGCGCGGACCGGTGCGGGTGATCGAGACCCGGTACTCGGCGGACCGCTGCCGGCTGGTCTACGCCCTGGGTGAGCTGTCCGCGCGGCCGGTCACCTGACGGGCGCCGGCGGCCCGGGCGCAGGCCCGGGGTCGGGGCCCGGCCGGAGGGTGTCCGGCCGGGCCCCCGCCGGTGGGGCTCAGCCGGCCAGCGCGGCCTGGACCTGGCGCAGGCTCGGGTTGGTCATGGTGACCGGCTCGCCGCCGCCGGTGGGCACCACGAGCACGGTCGGCACGGTCTGGTTGCCGTTGTTCGCCTTCTCGACGAAGGCCGCCGACTCCGGGTCCTGCTCGATGTTGATCTCGGTGTAGCCGATCCCCTCGCGGTCCAGCTGGCTCTTCAGCCGCTGGCAGTAGCCGCACCAGGTCGTGCTGTACATCGTGACGCTGCCGGACATCGAAAGGACTCCTTCGCCGGGGAACGGTGGTCGGGCGTGTGTGCCGCGCACGACAACGTACGGGACCGGGCGCCGCATTCCTGCGCCCGGGCGGGCGACTGAGCGGGCGGCTGAGCGGCCGGCTCGGCGAGCGGCTCAACGGGCCGAAGATCGTACCGGGCCTGTGGACAGCGCGCGGCCGTCTGTCGGCGGTACCTGCCAGGATGTCCGAACCGGGAGATTCCACCCGGCGGGCTGAGAGGATGGAGCCCATGCAGGAAGAGTTCTTGACCATGGGTGGCTTCGACGGCGCGGCCGGCTACGGCGGCCGGCCCGGGGACGCGGACGCGGTGCTGGCCGGCCTCGATCCCGAGCAGCGGGCCGTCGCCACCGCCCTGCACGGGCCGGTCTGCGTGCTGGCCGGCGCCGGCACCGGCAAGACCCGGGCGATCACCCACCGGATCGCCTACGGGGTGCGCAGCGGCGTCTTCCAGCCGCAGCAGGTGCTCGCGGTCACCTTCACCGCGCGCGCCGCCGGCGAGATGCGCGGGCGGCTGCGCCAGCTCGGTGCCGAGGGGGTGCAGGCCCGCACCTTCCACTCCGCGGCGCTGCGCCAGCTCCAGTACTTCTGGCCGCGCGCGGTCGGCGGCGAGGTGCCCCGACTGCTGGAGCGCAAGGTGCAGCTGGTGGCGGAGGCCGCCGGCCGCACCGGGCTGCGCGTGCAGCGCACCGAACTGCGCGACCTCACCAGCGAGATCGAGTGGGCCAAGGTCACCCAGATCGTGCCCGACGACTACCCGGTGGCGGTGCTCAAGGCGGGCCGCGACGCCCCGCGCGACCCCGCCGAGATCGCCCGGGTCTACGCCACCTACGAGCAGACCAAGCGCGACCGCAACGTCATCGACTTCGAGGACGTGCTGCTGCTCACCGCCGCGATCCTGGAGGACCGCCCGGAGATCGCCGAGCGGGTGCGCGGCCAGTACCGGCACTTCACCGTCGACGAGTACCAGGACGTCTCCCCGCTGCAGCAGCGGCTGCTCGACCAGTGGACCGGCGGCGGCGAGGACGCCGGGCTGTGCGTGGTCGGCGACGCCAGCCAGACCATCTACTCCTTCACCGGGGCGACCCCCGACTACCTGCTGAACTTCCGGACCAAGCACCCCGGGGCCACCGTGGTGAAGCTGGTGCGCGACTACCGCTCCACCCCGCAGGTGGTGCACCTGGCCAACGGGCTGCTCGGGCAGGCCCGCGGCGAGGCCGCCCGGCACCGCCTCGAACTCGTCTCGCAGCGCGAGGCCGGCCCCGAGCCGCTCTACGCCGAGTACCCGGACGAGCCCACCGAGGCCGAGACCACCGCGCACCGGATCAAGGAACTGCTCGACCGCGGCCCGGGCAACGGCGGCTGCCGGGCCAGCGAGATCGCCGTGCTGTTCCGCACCAACGGGCAGTCCGAGGTCTACGAGCAGGCGCTCGCCGACCTCGGCATCTCCTACCAGCTCAAGGGCGCCGAGCGGTTCTTCGAGCGGCCCGAGGTGCGCGAGGCCGGGCTGCTGCTGCGCGGCGCGGCCCGGGCCGCCAGCGACCCGCTCACCGCCGACGCCCCGGACCTGGCCTCCCAGGTCCGCGCGGTGCTGGCCACCCGGGGCTTCACGCCGACCGCGCCGGCCGGCTCCGGCGCGGTGCGCGAGCGCTGGGAGTCGCTGGCCGCGCTGGTCCGGCTGGCCGAGGAGTTCGAGGCCGGCCGCCGCGCGGCCGGTGAGGAGACCGACCTGGCGGCCTACGTGGCCGAACTGGACGGTCGGGCCGCCGCCCAGCACGCGCCGGCGGTGGAGGGCGTCACGCTGGCCTCGCTGCACGCCGCCAAGGGCCTGGAGTGGGACGCGGTCTTCCTGGTCGGGCTCAGCGAGGGCACCCTGCCGATCATCTACGCCAAGACCGACGAGCAGTTGGAGGAGGAGCGCCGCCTGCTCTACGTCGGCGTCACCCGCGCGCGGGTGCACCTCTCGCTCTCCTGGGCGCTGTCGCGTTCCCCCGGCGGGCGCGCGAGCCGCAAACCCAGCCGCTTCCTGGACGGGTTGCGCCCGGGTTCCTCCGGCAGCGGCTCGCGCGGTGGCGCGGGCGGCGGGCGCGGGGGCGTGGAGGGCGGCGGCGAGCGCTCGGCAGGGCGTCGCGCGCCGCGCGGTCCGGTCAAGTGCCGGGTCTGCGACCGGACCCTGACCGAGGCGGTGGAGCGCAAGCTGCGCCGGTGCGAGGGCTGCCCCTCCTCGATGGACGAGGGCCTCTACGAGCGGCTGCGCGAGTGGCGGGCCCGGCAGGCCAAGAAACAGGGCGCGCCGGCCTACGTGGTCTTCACCGACGCGACCCTGATGGCGATCGCCGAGGACGTCCCGGCCAGCACCGGGGAGCTCTCGCTGATCTCCGGCGTCGGTGCCATGAAGCTGGACAAGTACGGGGCCGCCGTGCTGTCGTTGTGCGCGGGGGAAGAACCCGAGGAGGACCAGGCCGTCGAGGCCGACGACCTCCCGGCCGAGGCCGCTGACGACCCTGCGTAGGGCGTCGCGGTGCGGGCTCCCGAAACTCGCCGGAAAAATAGTTTGCGCGCTGTGCATGAAGCGCAATAGCCTGCCGGAGCGGTCAAGGGGATGTGGCCGCGAGCCGATCGGGTTCTCTCCTGATCAGGCCTTCCCCTGCGCTCGATCGCATGATTCGCTGTACTTCTGATTCTGCTGTTCCCCCTGCTCAAGGCCCGGATCGTCATGATCCGTCCGGCGGCGGGGCTGCTGGACCCACCACATCCGAACATCGGAGCCCGGGCGACCGGGCACCGCGAGACGCCGAGAGGAGGCGACGAAGTGAAGACCACGAACAAGAACACCCAGCTGACTGGCCAGACCGTCGTTGCCGCTTCCCTGCGTCTCTCCCCTGCGGGTCTCCCCGCGGGCGGAGTCTCGCTGACCGGTGTCCTCGGTGGTCTGGGTCTCGACGCCACCCGTGTCAGTGCCCCTGGCGCCAATGGTGCCAACGGAGCCCTGCGCAGCAGTGTCCTCATGGCCTGCATCCCGGGAGCGTCCGTCGAGACGGGTCTGTCCATCGGTTGGCTCGAGGCCGACGTCGACTCGGTGCGTGTGATGCGCGCCGGACGACCGACCAAGGCACCCAAGGCAGTGGAAGCGGCGGCCAAGCATGGCGCCTATCTGCTGGCGGCCGGTGCCGGAGCCGACACGGAGCAGGAGAAGCAGCAGATCAGCCAGGCCAAGGCCGCCTTTACGGGCGCCGAGGCCGTCCGGATCAGGGCCTTCCGCGGGCCTGAACCCTGGAGAGAACGAACCTGAGGCACGCTCAGGTCGGCACCTTTCCAGGGCCGCGGAACCCGTACACCGGGATCCGCGGCCCTCTTGTTTTGTCCGGTACGACAGCCACCAGGCCCCTCGGGGCCTCCGGTCCAGCCCACCAGTCGGCTGGATCGGATCCAGAACTCCAGACGAGGAAGACGCCCACAGTGTCCACGGTCATCACACCGCCCCTCCCGTCCGTACCGCAGACAACGCCGACCACGGCCGAGCCCGCCCAGTTCCCTCCCCCGGAAGGTTCCCTCATGCAGATCACCGCTCTTGACGACGCCGAGACGCTTGGCGCCCCCATCCCGTGCCGTGCCTTCGACCCGGAGGTCTTCTTCGCCGAGACCCCCGCGGACGTCGAGTACGCAAAGTCCCTCTGCGGCACCTGCCCGGTCAAGGAGGCCTGCCTCGCCGGCGCCCTCGACCGCCGCGAGCCGTGGGGCGTCTGGGGCGGCGAGCTCTTCGTGCAGGGTGTCGTGGTGGCTCGGAAGCGGCCGCGTGGCCGTCCGCGCAAGACCGAGGTCGCAGCGTGAACCCCGTGGCCCGAGCAGCCCGAGTCCCCCGGGAATGCCCCCCGGCGGACGGCGCACTGCGCCACTCCGTTCGCATCGCCCTTGCCCAGGCCGACGCAGCGGTCCAGCACCCCTACCCGACGACGCACCACGAGCAGGACCACCACATGTCGATCATCACCGCAGGGCCCGGCGCCCGTGCTGAGCAGTCCACCGAACTCCAGATCCAGAACAGGACCCTTGAGATGCATCTCCTGCAAGAAAACCTGGCCCGTGCCCATATGCAAGAACGCCTCCAGGAGGCCGAGCACCAACAACTCGTGCTGAGCGCGGTGCGCGTGGGCCGACTGCGGCGCAGGGCCGAGCGCGCCTCGATGCGCGCCCGCAAGGCGCTCGCCGTCGCGGTCATGTGACCCGTGCGGTGATCGGCCGGCCCGGCCGCGCCGAGTGCCACACCCCGGTCGGCGCCCACCCGCGCTGACCTGTTCGACCCGCTGACCCGGTATCAACCGGCAGTGCCCCGGGACCTCCCCGAACTCCCGGCGCACGCTCCGGACGGCCCGTCAGACGACTGTGCCCGGCCCCCGCACTGCGGGGAGCCGGGCACAGTCGTTTCTCGCGGTCGCCGTGGCGAGCGGTGGCGTCCTTACGCGCTCTCGCCCTTGGTCTTGCTCGCGGTCTTGCTCGCGGTCTTGCCGGCGGTCTTGCCACCAGCTGTGCCGTTGCCGCTGCCGTTGCCCGCGCTGCGGCCGCTCGCCTCGGCGAAGCCGGGCAGCCAGTCGCGCATCTCGGCCCGGAACGGGGCCTGGGCGCCGAGTTGGCAGAGCACGCCGATGGTGCTCAGGGTGACCCGGTGGATCAGCAGGTAGTCCGGCGGCAGGTTGAGCTGCTTGCCCAGGTTGTAGGCGGGGGAGCGCGGGTCGGCGATCCGCGCGGCCTGGGAGCGCATCCAGCTGCGGGTGAAGTGGAACTCGTCCACCGCGGCCGGCTCGATCATCGGGAGCAGGTAGTCGAGCACCGCGTCCGGATCGAGCTCGATCGAGGGCTTCACGAAGCCCTCACCGCGCAGCATCTCCAGCACGCCGACGGCGTCACCGGCCAGCGCCATCCGCAGCGAGTCGCCGATCGGCGCGGGCAGCCCGCCCGGCAGCCGGTCGACCGTGCCGAAGTCGAGCACGCCCAGGCGCCAGCCCTGCGCCGGCCCGTCGTCCTTGAGCAGCCGGAAGTTGCCGGGGTGCGGGTCGGCGTGCAGCAGGCCGGTCCGGGCCGGGCCGGCGAACAGGAAGCGGGCCAGCAGGTGCCCGGCCCGGTCGCGCTCGACCTGGCTGCCCCGGGCGATCACCTCGGCCAGCGGCGTGCCGTCCAGCCACTCGGTCACCAGCACCTGGTCGCCCTGGGCCACCACGGCCGGCACCGTGATGTCCGGGTCCGTCAGGAACTCCTCGGCGTGCACCCGCTGGGCCTGCGCCTCCAGGGCGTAGTCCAGCTCCTCGGAGACCCGGCTGCGCAGCTCGGTGATCAGCGGCTTGATGTCCAGCCCCGGGATCAGCGGGCCGACCAGCCAGGCCACCCGGCTCAGTTGGCCCAGGTCGGAGAGCAACGCCTCGCCCGCGCCCGGGTACTGGACCTTCACCGCCACCGAGCGGCCGTCCTGCCAGACCGCGCGGTGCACCTGCCCGATCGAGGCGGCGGCGGCCGGCCGGTCCTCGAAGCTGCGGAAGTTGGCGCGCCAGTCCTTGCCGAGCCGCTGGGCCAGCGCGGTGTGCACGCTCGCGGCGGGCATCGGCGGCGCGGCGTCCTGAAGCTTCGTCAGGGCGGCCCGGTAGGGGCCGGCCACCTCCTCGGGCAGCGCCGCCTCGAAGACCGAGAGCACCTGCCCGAACTTCATCGCGCCGCCCTTGAGCTCACCGAGGACCTTGAAGAGCTGGTCGGCGGTGGCCTGCTGGAGCTCGGCGGTGACCGCCTCGGCGGACCGCCCGCCGATCCGCTTGCCCAGGCCCAGGGTGGCTCGCCCCGCTATCCCCAACGGCAGGGCGGCGAGCCTTGCCGTGCGGGTCACTGCCTTGCGCGGAAGATCGCTCACCCGGGCCTCCCAATCGAACATGTGCCGGCAGGCACCGCGGCTGCGGTGGCTGGGACGGCGGTCACTAGGCCATTGTGCGGTCGGGCCCCGGGGGGCGGCCCGGCGCTTGCCGGCCCCCGCCGCGGGCGCCGGCCGGGCCGCGGGCGAGGGCGCCGGCCCGGGCGCCGGCCCGGGCGCTGGGTCGCTCACCGCCAGAAGCAGCCGCACTCGGTGTGCGGGGGCAGCCGCAGCCGCCGGACCATGCCGTCGGCCGCCGAGACCTCGCACCAGCCGTCCACGCTCGGCGGCCGCACGCCGCCGAGCAGCAGCAGCGCGTGCAGGGCGGCGGCGTCGGCCACCGCGGAGGCGACCGCGCCGTCGCAGGCCGGTTCGCGCGGGCGGGCCGGCCCCTCGGCGGCGAGCTGGGCCAGCAGCCGCGGCCAGGCGGCGTCCTGGTCGGTGCGGGTCAGGGCCACGCAGCCGCCGCAGGCGGAGGCGCCCGGCAGCACCAGCGGGCCGACGACCCCCAGGTGCTCGACCACCCCGACGTAGAGGTGCGCGATCCCGGCCCGCATCAGGTGGACGGCCTCGACGGCGTCACCGGCGAAGGCGCCGCTGCCGTCCCGCGGGGCGAGGACCACCAGGTCGGGCGGTGGCCGGCCGGCCGCCCGGCCGGCTTCGGCGCGGGTGGGTTCGGCGGGCCTGGACACGGGGCCCGCGGACTCGGGGCCGGCGGGATCGGTGCGGGCGGGCTCGGGCGGTGCCCCGGCGGCGCGGCGGACCGCCTCGCGGGCGGCGGTGGCCCGCAGCCGCCCGACCTCCTGGGGGGGGAGTCGGGGGCCACGCGGGCTTAGGGA
>NZ_BAAALF010000150.1:0-16758 GCF_039528135.1 Kitasatospora nipponensis
CCGCGCCTCCTCCCCCCCCCCGGCCGCCAGGGCGGCGGTCAGGGCGTCGACCACGGCACCGGTGGCGGCGGGGGCGGGAGCGAAGTCCACCCATCCGGCGATCTCCGTCATGGGGCCTGACCTCCTGTCATTCGGGTACTCACAAAGGGCGGATGCGGGGGCGGGCCCCGCCGGCGGGACTCTCGGCGGCGCTCGGTGCCCGGCGCTCGGCGGCGCTCAGCGGCGCCCGGCGGCCGGCCGGACCCGGCCGCGCAGCCCGGCCCCCGCCAGCCGGCCCAGCGCCTTGGGGGTGGTGAGCCGCTCGACCCGGGTGCCGTTGCGCCGCGCGGCGAGCACCCGGTCGGCCATCCAGGGCGCGACCACGTCCATCGGGTCGGAGAGCACCTCGTAGTAGACCTGCTGGCGGCGCCCGCGCAGGTCGGCCCGCAGGTCGTTCTCGGCGACCAGTTCGGTGACCACCAGGCCGGGCGAGAGCAGGCCGGCCCGCACGGCGGTGCCGCGGGTCTCCAGGGTCAGCGTGTCGTGCAGGTAGGCCAGCGCCCGCTTGGTCGAGCCGTAGGGGGCCATGCCGCGCGAGACCCGGCCGTTGCTGCCGAATCCGACCATGTTCCAGACGAATCCGCCGCCGGCCGCGAGCATCCGCGCGGCCGCCACCGAACTGCCGTTGATGGCGCCGATCATATTGACCTCGACCACCGTGCGGATATCGCTTTCCGGGATGTCCCAGAGCAGTTGCGGGGCCAGCGCGGTGCCGGCGTTGTTGATCCAGTGGTCGACCCGGCCGAATTGGTCCTGCGCGGTGTCCCAGAGGCGCTCCATATCGGGCCGGGAGGTGACGTCGGCGGCCACGCCGAGGACCGCGGGCCCGAGCTCGGCCGCGCTCGCGCGGGCCGCCTGCTCGGATCGTCCGCAGATCACGACCTGGCAGCCGCGGGAGGCGAAGGCGCCGGCCAAGCCCCGGCCGATGCCCCGGGTACCGCCGGTGATCACGATCACAGTCATACCGGCCATGGTGTCCGCCGGCGCACCACGGGGACTCGAACGGCAGTGGAGCACACAATCGGAGGGCGGTCGTTCCGATATTAACGGCACCGCCTTTAGGTGGATTCCAGACGAACTGGAGCCGCGAACTATTGACTCGACCGGGACATCTGCTTCCGACCGGAACAGGACCGAGCCGATGGCCGCCGAAACCAGTACGGATATTCGGAATTTCCCGTTCTCCTTTCCTCCCGGAATCGCCCAGCCGCCGGAACTGGCCCGGCTGCGGGCGAGCGCCCCGGTCACCCGGGTCAGCCTGCCCACCGGCGACCCGGCCTGGCTGGTGACCCGCTACGAGGACGTCCAGTCGGTGCTGCGCGACCCGCGGTTCAGCCGCGCCGCCGCCGAACTCCCGGACGCACCGAAGCTGGGCGCCTCCAACCCGGGCCCGGACGTGCTGCTGGGCATGGACGGCCCCGAGCACGCCCGGCTGCGCCGCACCGCCACCAAGCACTTCACCACCCGCCGGGTGGAGGAGCTGCGGCCGTGGACCGAGCAGCTCGCCGAACGGCTGGTCGACGACCTGATGGGGGCCGGGCCGCCCGGCGACCTGATGGCCGCCTTCGCGCTGCCGCTGCCGCTGCGCCTGGTGCTGGAGCTGCTGGGGGTGCCTGAGCGGGACAGCCCGCAGCTCTGCGCCCTGACCGACACGGCGTTCAGCATGACCCGGCACACCCCGCAGGAGATCCTGGGGGCGCGCGCGGAGCTCGAGCAGTACATGACCGGCATGGTCGCCGAACGCCGCCGCCGGCCCGCGGGCGACCTGCTGGGCGCGTTGGTCGCCGAACGGGACCAGGGCGAGCGGCTCACCGAGCGCGAACTCGTGAGCTTCGCCTTCCTGTTGGTCACCGCCGGCTACCTGAGCACCAGCAACGCGATCGCCTCCGGCTGCCTGACCCTGCTGCTGCGCCCCGATCAGCTGCGGCGGCTGCGCGCGGACCCGGGCCTGATCCCCACCGCCACCGAGGAGTTGCTGCGCACCAACCCGTCCGCCATCACCGGCGCGCTGCTGCGCGTCGCGCTGGAGGACGTCGAGCTGGGCGGGGTCGCCATCCGCGCCGGCGAGGGCGTGCTGCCGGTGATCGGCTCCGCCAACCACGACGAACGGGCCTTCCCCGCCGCCGAGTCGGTGGACGTGACCCGCACCGGCGCCTCGCACCTGGCCTTCGGCTACGGGGTGCACCGCTGCCTGGGCGCGCAGCTGGCCCGGATGGAGCTGCAGGTCGCCCTGGAGGTGCTGCTGCGGCGCCTGCCGCGCTTCGAACTGGCCGTGCCGGACCGCGAGCTGGTCTGGAAGGACCACCCGGTCTCGCGGGGTCTGCTGGCCCTGCCGGTGGCCTGGTAGCGGGAACCGCGCAGCCCGCGGCCCGCCGACCACCAGGGTCGGCGGGCCGCGGGCTGCCGGCGGACGTAGCGGGCCTCAGCCGGCCGCCCGGGCCGCGCGGGCGGCGCCGGCCGGGCCGAGGTGCTCGATCAGCACCGAGGCGTCCTGGTCCCCGTCACCGGCCGCCACCACCGCGGCGTACCCGGCCCGCACGGTGTCCAGCACCGGCATCGCGACGCCCGCCGCGGCGGCGTCGGCGACCGCGAGCCGCAGGTCCTTCTCCATCAGCGCGGACCGGAAGAACGCCGGCTGGTAGCTGCCCTTGCGCATCAGCTCGGCCCGGAAGCGCATCACCACCGAGCTGAAGCCGCTGCCCGCGATCGAGCTGAGCAGCTGGTCGCGGTCCAGACCGGCCTGCGCGCCGTAGGTGACGGCCTCGGCCAGCGAGGCCACCTGGGCACCGAGCAGCAGGTTGAGGATCAGCTTCATGGTCGCCGAGGCGCCGGGCGCACCGAGCACGACCAGCTCGCTGCCGACGGTCTCCAGCAGCGGGCGGGCCTGCTCGATGTCGGCCTCCGCGCCGGAGGCGAAGACCCGCAGCTGGCCGTCCCGGGCCTGGAACGGGTTGCCCACCACGCACGCCTCGACCCGGCGCAGGCCGGCGGCGGCCAGCTTCTCGGCGCTGCTGCGGGCGTACTCGGGCGAGACCGTCGAGGTGTCGATCACCAGGCTGCCGGGCGCCAGGACCGGGACCAGCTGCTCGAAGAGCACCTGGTCGACCGCCGCCTCGTCGCTCAGGCTGAGCAGCACGGTGTGCTGCCCGGCGGCGGCCTCGGCGGGCGTGGCGGCGGCCAGGGCCCCGGCGGCCACCAGCGGCTCGGCCTTGCTCGCGGTGCGGTTGTACACGGTGAGCTCGTAGCCCGACTGCAGCAGGCGGTGCGCCATGCCACCGCCCATGTTGCCGAGTCCGATGAACGCCAGTCGCGTGCCGGTCATGGGGTGCTGCCTTTCTACGGGGTCATGTCCACGAAGTCGATGAGGGCCGTCGGATCAAGCCGCTGTCCCCGGCGCCGGGATGTGCGCCGGGGACAGGGGGACGACGGAAGGGGGAGCTGACGCTTCGTCAGAACGCGTCAGAACGCGTCTTCCACCGTGTAGATGGCGAACGGGTTGCCCACCCGGTGGTCCCGGTAGGGCCGCAGCGCGGCGGTGTCGTCGCGGTGTTCGGCGCCGGCCTCCCACTGCTCGAAGGCCGCCAGGCTGGCCCACCGGCTCACCACCACCAGCGAGGACGGGTCGTGGCTGCGGCGCAGCAGCTCGTTGCCGAGCATCCCCGGCACCTTGGACAGCCGCTCGCTGACCTCCTGGTACGCCGCGCGGACCGCCGCCACCTCCTCGTCGGTGGTGGCGACCTGGTAGACCAGGACACGGACCTCAGTGGGCATCGGCGCTCGCCCCCGCCCGCCCGCCGATGTGCTCGACGATCTCCATCGTGTGGAAGGAGCCGCCCGAGCGGTACGGGTGCAGCTTGGCCCGGTGCTCCAGGTGGGCCGCGCTCTCCTCGAAGGCGCGGAACCGCGGCTCGTCCAGCCAGTCGCTGACGATCCAGTAGGTGCCCGGCACCGCGGTGTCGCGCGAGAGCCACTGGCCGAGGTTGGCCGGGTGGCCGGTGACCGCGTCGGTGCCGCGTCGCCACTCCGCCACGAAGTCGTCCTCGGAGCCCGGCTTGACCTCCATCCTGAGCATCACCCGGAAGGCCATCAGGAGATCCCGCCGTCCACGCTGACGGTCGAGCCGGTGACGTAGCGCGAGAGGTCGCTGGCCAGCCACAGGATGGCGCCGGCCACCTCGTCGGGGGTGCCGAGCCGGCCCAGCGCGGTCTTGGCGCTGTAGCGCTCGATCATCAGCTTCTGCTGGTCCTCGGGGAGCTTGTAGAGGTTCTCGGTCTCCACCACGCCGAGCGCCACCACGTTGAACCGGATGCCCTGCGCGCCGAACTCCTTGGCCAGCGAGCGGCTCAGGCCGGTGAGCGCGGCCTTGGTGGCGGTGTAGTGCGAGCGCAGCGGGATGCCGGCGTCCACGGCCTTCGAACCGATGCTGACCACCGAGGAGTTGGCGTCGAGCAGCGGCAGCGCGTGCTGGATCACCAGGTGGGCTGCGGTCACATTTGTGGTGAACACCCGCTGGAACTCAGCCAGTTCGAGCTTGGCGTACGGGATGTGGCTGATCGCGCCGGCGTTGTTGACCAGCAGGTCGAGCCGGCCGTGGAACTCGGTGACCCGCGCCAGCAGGCCGGCCACCTGCGCCTCGTCGGTCAGGTCGGCGCGCAGCACCAGGTGGTTGCCGCCGATCTCCTTCAACTCCGCCTGCAGCGAGGTGACGTAGTCGCTCTCCTGCTGGTAGCAGGTGACCACGTCGACGCCGGCCTTGGCCAGCGCGAGCACGATCCCGCGGCCGACACCGCGGCTGCCGCCGGTGACGAGAGCCTTCTTGCCCTGCAGATCAAGGTTCATGGGGTTCCTCCGAGAAGACAGCTGGTGGAAGACAGCTGGGGAAGACGAGCTGGTGGGAAAGGGAGCACGCACCGCGACCGGCGCGCGCACGGTCGCAGGTCAGAGCAGGGTCGCGAGCGCGGCGCAGTTGGCGACGAAGGCGAAGATGCTCAGCAGGCTGCGCCGCCGGTTCCAGGGGCCCCAGCTCTCCCGCGGGTCGAGCTCGGAGAAGTTCTCCGGCAGGTTCTCCGGGTCGATGGTCTGGATCCACTTGTTGACCGGGACGTTCTTGGTCACCGAGATGGTGATGGTCACCGCCGAGAGCAGGGCGGCGACCAGGCAGAGCCACCGGGCCGCGGCGTGCGGGGCGGTGGCCGCCAGCACTCCGTCGCCGACCAGGGTGCCGAGCAGGCAGATCGGCATGGCCGGGTCGTAGCGGGTGGCGAAGAAGGCGTGCGCGTGGACGTAGCGATCGGGGGGCAGTGCGGCGAGCAGCGGCCAACCGCCGAGCTGGGTACCCAGGAGCACCCCGGCGGCCAGGCCGTTGAGCAGCACCGTCAGCGGGGCGAGCAGAGCGATCACCGGGTGACCTCCGTCGGCTGTGCGGCTGTGGTGGTGGGCCGGGCGGTCCGGCGCGGGCCGGGCGCCCTGGCGTGACGTCAGCGCGAGGTGCGGGCCGCGGCCTCGACCTTGCTCTTGATCAGCTCCATCTGGACCAGCGTGTTGCGGTTCAGGTGGCCGGTCATCCCCTCGTCGTCGACGGGGGCCTGCGGCTTCATGTGGAAGTCCTGGACCCAGCGCATCCGGACCCCGCCGGCCGGCTCCTGGTGGTACTCCCAGTGGATGTCCATGAACTCGAACGGGCCGGTCTCCACCCGGTAGGCGTCCACCGTGTGGGTCGCCGGGTCCGGGGTGCGGCGCGAGACCCAGCTCCACACCGTGCCGTTCTCGTCGGGGTGCATGGTGAGGCGGAAGGTGACGGTGGCGCCGTCGCGCTCCAGGACGTCCACCGAGGCGTACTCGCTGAACAGGTTCGGCCAGTTCTCCAGGTCGTTGGTCAGCTCCCAGACGGTCTCCAGCGGGGCGTCGATGACGATGGAGTTGTCGGTGTGGCCTGCCATCTCTCTCCTTGGGTGAGGATCCCCGGATCTGGGCCGGGGAGAAGAACGTGTCCTTGGGGCCCGGCGTCAGCGCCCGAGCACCAGCGCGGAGTTGAAGCCGCCGTGGCCGCGGGCCAGCACCAGCGCGTGCCGCAGCGCGGCCGTGCGGGGCTGCTCGGTGACCAGGTCGAGCTCGCAGCCGGCCGCCAGCTCGTCGGTGCCGACCGTGTGCGGGATGACGCCGTCGCGCAGCGAGAGCAGCGCGGTGGCCACGTCCAGCGGTGCGCCGCCGCCGTACAGCCGGCCGGTGAGCACCTTGGGCACGGTGACCGGGACGCCGCGCGGGCCGAAGAGCCCACTGATCACCTCGGCCTCCGCCCGGTCCTGGGCGGGCAGGCCGGCGCCGTCCGCGAAGACCACGTCGATGTCGTCCGGGGTGAGCCCGGCGTCGGCGATGGCCTGGCGGGCGGTGCGCGCCAGCGCGGGCGGGCGGCCCGAGCCGGGCGCCGGGTCGAAGCCGGCCGCGTAGCCGAGCACCCGGCCGTACGGCTCGCGCGCGCCGCGCTCGGCCGCGGAGGCCGCGCTCTCCAGCACCAGGATCGCCCCGCCCTCGCCGGGCAGGTAGCCGCTGGCCGCGCGGTCGAAGGGCAGGTACGCCCGGGCCGGGTCGGCGACCGTGGAGAGCAGACCGGTGCTGAGCTGCGCGGTCAGCCCGTACGGGCAGAGCGAGGCGTCGGTGCCGCCGGTGACGACCAGCCGCGCACCGCGGCGGGTCAGCCGCCGGGCCTGCCCGATGGCGTCCAGGCCGCCGGCCTGCTCGCCGCAGAGCACGCCGCACGGGCCGCGCATCTTGTGCCGGATGGAGACCTGGCCGGTGGTGGCCGCGTAGAACCAGGCGATCGACTGGTAGGCGCCGACCCACTCCGGCTCGTGCTGGTAGAGCGCCTCCATCTCGTGCTGGCCGAACTCGGTGCCGCCCGAGGAGCTGGAGGTGACCACGGCCATCTCGTACTCCGGCAGGGTGGCCGGGTCGACCTGCGCGTCGGCCAGCGCCGCCTCGGAGGCGGCCAGCGCCAGGTGCGTCCAGTGGTCGGTCTGCTGGATCAGCCGGCTGGGCACCCGCTCCTCGGCCGAGAAGCCGCTCACCTCACCGGCGTAGCGCACCGGGTACGGCGTGGGGTCGAAGCGGGTGATCAGGTCGATCCCCGACTTGCCGGCCAGCACGGCGGCCCAGTGGGCCTCCACGCCGATCCCGGTGGGGGCGGTGATCCCGATACCGGTGATCACCGGGGCGGTGTCGTCGGTCGGCATGATCAACTCCTCGGGTAGTCGACCACACCGGGCCGGGCCAGGACCATCGCGCTCTGGAACCCGCCGAACCCGCTGCCGACGGTGAGCACCACGTCGGTGCGGTGCTCACGCGCCACCAGTGGCACGTAGTCCAGGTCGCAGTGCGGGTCGGGGTTGTGCAGGTTGGCGGTCGGCGGCACGACCTGGCGGTCCAGCGCCAGCGCGCAGGCCGCCACCTCGATCGAGCCGATCGCGCCCAGCGAGTGGCCGATCATCGACTTGATCGAGCTGACCGGGATGTCGTAGGCGTGCTCGCCCAGGCTGCGCTTGAAGGCGGCCGTCTCGTGCCGGTCGTTCTGCTTGGTGCCCGAGCCGTGGGCGTTGATGTAACTGACCGCGGTCGGGGCGAGCCGGGCCTGGTCGAGGGCGACCGTGATCGCCTCGGCCATCTCCCGGCCGTCCGGCTTGAGGCCGGTCATGTGGTGCGCGTTGCTGCGCCCGGCGCTGCCCACGATCTCGCCGTAGACGTGCGCGCCGCGCGCCTCGGCGGCGCTCTTCTCCTCCAGCACCAGCACCGCGGAGCCCTCGCCGAGCACGAAGCCGGCCCGGTCGCGGTCGAAGGGGCGCGAGGCGTGCGCCGGGTCGTCGTTGCTGGCGGTGGTGGCCCGGATCGCGTCGAAGCAGGCCGCGCTGATCGGCGAGATCGGCGCGTCGGTGGCGCCGGCCAGCGCGACGTCCGCGCTGCCCTCCTCGATCAGCTGCACGGCGTGTGCCACCGCGTCGATGCCCGAGGTGCAACCGGTCGAGATCAGCGAGACCGGGCCCTCGGCGCCGGCCGCCCAGGCCACCTCGACCGCGAGGGTGGAGGGGACCATGTAGCCGTACAGGTGCGGGACGCCGTAACTGTGGTCGACCAGCCAGTCCCGCCCCTTGTTGCTGAGGACGGTGTACTCCTCCTCCAGGCCCATCGTGCAGCCCACCGCGCTGCCCAGGCCCACCGCGATCCGCTCGGGAGCGACCGCCGCCAGGTCCAGGCCGCTGTCCGCGATCGCCTCGCGCGTGCAGACCACCGCGAACTGCGCGGCCCGGTCCATCCGGCGGACCTCGCGCGGGTCCAGCCCGGCCGCGGCCGGGTCGAAGTCGACCTCGGCCGCGACCTGCGAGCGGAACAGGGTGGGGTCGAAGAGGCTGACCCGGCGGGTCGCGGTGCGACCCTCGGTGAGCAGCTGCCAGAACGCCTCGCGGCCGACCCCGCCGGGCGCCACCACACCGATGCCGGTGATCACGGCGCGCCGCGGGCCCCCCGCCCGGGCACTCACGGGGTGCCGCCTACCTGCGGATTCGCCGCCGCCGGGTGCTGGGCCGCCTCGGTGTCCACGTGCCCGAGCTCGGGGCGCGGGGCCAGCGGGGAGAGGTGGAAGGCGCAGTGCGCGGTCTCCACGCCGACGTTGACCAGCCGGTGGCGGACCCCGATGGGGACCAGCAGCGAGTCGCCGGCGCCGAGCGTGACCTTCTGGCCGTCCAGCGTCATCTCCAGCTCGCCGGAGACCACGTGCAGGAACTCCTCGGAGAAGGGGTGGTAGTGCTCGGTGATGTGGTCGCCGGCGGCCAGGCTCATCACGCCGCCGAAGCCGGAGGTGCAGCCCACCGTCTTGGGGCTGAGCGTCACCCGGATGTCACCGCCGCGCTTGATGTTCGCCTCGACCTGGTCGGCGGCGACCTTCACCGTGCGGGTGATGGTGTTCTCGGTGCTCGCGTCGGTGGTCACTGGATCCGCCCCTCGTCCTTGGTCCACACGTAGAAGGGGGTCGCCATGGCGTCCTTGGGTTCCTTCCAGTTCGGGTCGTACGGATTCACGCAGGCCGCGAGGCGGGTGTTGATGTCCTCGTAGAGCGGGTGGCTGCGCGCGCGGTACAGGTTCGGTGTGATGTCCTGGTCCGCCTCGACCAGGTGGAAGTAGAGGTCGTGGAAGCGGAACAGGGTGCGCCGGGAGACCCCGACCAGATGGGGCAGGTCGGTGGAGTCGGAATCGCCGAAGATGCCCGCGATGTCCTCGACCTTGCCCGGTTGCAACTTGGCCACGATGAGGGTTCGGTGCACTGCGTGCCTCCTCTGGATTGGGTGCTGACACCGACACCGGGGACTGTTCCAGCGTGGCCTGGAGACCCGCTCAAGCGGCTGTCCAGGGGTGCGGCGACTGCTTGAGGGGGACCCGAGCCGGCGGTGCTGCCATGAGCGCCGTCAGCCGTCCGGTCCCCTCCAGGAGCCAGTCATGCCCTTCGCCGCCGTTACCTACGACATCAAGCCGGGCTTCGAGGCCGAACTCGCCGAGATCTTCGGCAACTTCCGCCGGGTGAAGTCCGACAAGGTGGCCTCCGAGACCGGCGAGGAGGCCGGCCGGATCCTGTCCACCGCGGTCTTCATCCGGGACGACACGCTGGTGCGCGTCATCGAGTACCAGGGCGACCTGGAGGCGGTGGCCCGGCACATGGCCTCGCAGCCCGGCGTGCGCGAGGTCGAGCAGAAGCTCAAGCCCTACCTCTCCCGCCCGCGCGAGACCGACACGGTGGAGGGCTTCGTGGCCACCTTCCAGCGCAGCCTGCTGCGCACGGTGGCGCAGATCTCGGTGCGCGACCTGCCCACCGGTGCCTGACGTACCGTCAGATCCCTTGCGCCGCACCGGCGCGGACGTACCTCGGCCCGGCCCCGTCGTGACGGGGCCGGGCCGAGGTAGGACCGGGGTTCGCCTGCGTGGTGACGGCGCCCGCGGTCAGTGCCAGGTGGCGGCCAGGCCGTTGACGACCAGTGCGACCGCGGCCAGCGCGGTGCGCAGCAGGTGCCAGCGCCGCCACAGCGGCCGTGGGTCCGACCAGTCGCCGGGCAGCACCTGCGGGTCCTCAACCGCCTTGACCCGCCGGTTGATCGGTACGTTGGCCAGGTGCGAGACCCCGGAGACGCCCAGCAGCAGCACCGCCGCCACGGCCGCCAGGGTGCGCACCGACCCGGTGTTGAACACCGCCCAGAGCACGTCCGCCAGGGTCGAGGAGAGGACCACCACCGGCATGGTGGGATCCCAGTTCCGGCCCAGCAGTTGGTGCGCGTAGACGTAGGTGCTGGTCGGCATCGCGAAGAGCGCGGGAAGCACGCTCAGCGCGACCGCGAACAGCACCCCGGCGGTGATGCCGCTGCCCGTCAGCGCGAGGATCCCGAGCGCCGGCGCCTTCATGGCGGTCCGCCTTTCCTCGAACTCGTCAGGCCTGGGTCGGGGCCTGGGTCGGGTGGGTGTCGACGGTCAGCTGCGAGACCGAGCGCATCAGCGCGTTGCGGAAGTAGGACGCGAAGCCCTCGTCGCTGACGGTCTCGCGCTGCTCGGCGAGGTAGGGGGCGAGCTTCTCCTCCAGGACGTGCACCCCGCGCTGGGCGGCCATGTGGCGGCCGACCGCGGCGAAGTCGCCCTCGTAGTGGATGACCCGGACCAGGACGTCGTCCTTGACGAAGACCCCGGTGCCCAGCAGCCGGCCGGCCGACTCGCCGTCGGGTGCCGCGTAGTCGGGGGTGTCGACCCGCTGGAAACCGGCGAAGATCGCGGCGATCTCGTCCTCGAAACCGGGCTTGACGCGGTAGGTGATGGCTGCGTAGGGCATCAGAGGGCCTTTACGGAGAGGTTGGTGTTGATCATTTCGAGCAGGGCCCGCGGGGTCTCGACCCCGATGACCTCGTCGTCGGAGAGCTCCACGCCGCGCTCGCGCTTGAGCACGCCGGTGACCTGGAGCAGGGCGAGCGAGTCGTAGCCCAGCTCCAGGAAGGGCACGTCCGACACGTCGTCGGTGTCCACGTCGTAGTTCTCGGCCTCGCCGGCGCACTCGCGCAGCTTCTCGGTCAGCTCGTTCAGCGTGAACTCGCTCATCGGGTTCCTTCCGTGAGGTGTTGGGTGACTCGGGTGCGGAGAGTCGGGTGTGCGGAGAGTCGGGTGTGCGGAGGGATCGCAGGGTGCGGAGGGATCGGGGGTGGTCAGACGGCCGGCAGCAGCCGGCCCGGGCTGGCCGACCCGGCCAGGTCGAGCCAGGGGTCCGCGTCCAGCACCGCGCTCTGCAGCGCGCGCAGCTCCGGCGAGGGGTCCAGGCCCAGTTCGAGACTGAGCACGGTGCGCAGCCGCTGGTAGGTCTCCAGTGCCGTGCTGCGCCGCCCCGAGCGGTAGAGGGCGATCATGAGCTGCGCCTGCAGCCCCTCGTGCAGCGGGTACTGGGCGCAGAGCCCGGCCAGTTCGCCGACCAGCTCATGGTGGCGCCCCAGCCTCAGGTCGGCCTCGATCCGGCGGCCCAGGATGCTCAGCCGGGACTCCTCCAGGCAGCGCGCCTCGGCCTCCAGCAGCGGCCCGCACTGGACGTCCACCAGGGCCGGCCCGCGCCACAGCTCCAGCGCCTGGCGGAAGGTGGCGGAGGCGGCCGCGCAGTCACCGGCCTCCATCGCGCGGTGGCCGCGCCGCGACAGCCGGTCGAACTCCGCGCTGTCGGTGGAGCCGCCCTGGGTGTCCAGCAGGTAGCCGCCGGGCTCTGTGACCAGCACGCTCTTGGAGCCGAGCGGCAGGTCGGCGTGCGGGGTGCCGGCCAGCGCGGTGGCGATGCAGCCGCGCAGCTGGAGCACGTAGGTCTGCAGCGTGGTCTGCACGCTGCGCGGGGGGTGTTCCCCCCACACCTCCTCGATCAGGGCGTCCACCGAGACCAGGCGATCCGCCCGGCAGGCCAGCAGCGCCAGGACCTTGCGGGGCTTGCCGGCCGTTGGCACGACCGGCACCCCCGACTGGTCGACCCGCAGTGGGCCGAGCACACCGATATCCATACGGTCTTCTCCCTTCGAGGTTCGCTGACAAACCGGGGCCGGACTCAGTCGACGGCGGCGAGCTCCGCCAGTGGCGCGAGCAACTCACCCAGGAGCTTGGGCAGTTCGGCATCCCGGACGAAGAAGTGGCCGCCGTCGAGGGTCCGGAAGCGAAATTCGGCGGTGGTCCACCGCTCCCACTGCGCCACCGCCGCCGGGGTGGCGATCCTGTCGTCGCGGCCGGCGAACGCCCAGAGCGGGCAGGAGAGCGGCTCGCGGGCGCCGTCCCGCAGGCAGCGGCCCAGGGTCAGGTCGGCGCGGGTGGTGGCGAGCACAGTGCGCAGCCAGGACGGCCGGCCCAGCAACTCCTCGGACAGGCCGCCTATGCTGGAGAGCCGACCCACCAACTGACTGTCCGTCAGTTCCTCGCCCGCGATCAGCGGGTTGGGCAGGTGCGGCGCCATGCAGGCGCCGACCACCACGCCCAGCGGGGGCCGCCGGCCCGCGGCGATGCGGTGCTCCGCGAAGCGGGTGGCGACCAGCGCCCCGAGGCTGTGGCCGTAGAAGGCGTAGGGGCCCTGCTCCAGGAGCGGCCCCAGGTGCTCGTCCAACTCCTCGAAGAGCAGCCCGACATCGGTGATCCGCTCCTCACCGAGGCGGCTCTCCCGGCCGGGCAGTCGGACCGGCACCACCGAGACCTGCGAGCCGACCCGGGCGCTCCAGCCGGCGAAGGTCATCGCCCCGGCGCCGGCGTGATGGAAGCAGAAGAGTCTCAGTGGCGCCTCGGCCCGCGGTCGGGCTGCGACGTACTGGTTCACGCGGCCTCCTTCGCCCATCGACGCCGCCACAACGGCAGCGCGAGACGATGGTGGCCAGAGGCTCTGGAAGAACGGTGGACGTGAGCTGGAGTACGGCCCGACCGCGGGCTGCGCAGGCCCTGGGCCGTACCCGACCGGTCCCGGGCCGTGCGGGCCGGGCCACTCGCCGTACCACCGGCCGTGCGGGCCGGGCCACTCGCCGTACCACCGGCCGCGCGGGCCGGGCCACGGGCGGTCCGGGCCCGCGTGACGGACTGGCCGGACCCCCGCCGCGGGCCCGGCCCGGCGGCGTCAGCCGACCACCACGCGGCTCTCCCGGGCCAGCGGGAGGTCCGCGCTCTCCAGGCCGTAGTCCCGCACCGGGGTGCCACAGAGGATAGCCTGCTGCAACCGCTGCAACTGACCCGAGGGCTCCAGGCCGAGCTCGTCCACCAGGGTGTCGCGCAGCTTCTGGTAGACCGCCAGCGCCCGCGGCGCCCGGCCGGCCCGGTAGAGCGCCACGATCAGGTGCGCGTGCAGGCTCTCGTCCAGCGGGTGGTGACCGATCAGCGCGGACAGCTCGCCGACCAGCTCGTGGTGGCGCCCCAGCCGCAGGTCCGCCCGGATCCGCCGCTCCAGCACCCCGATCCGCGACTCCTCCAGCCGGGTGACCTCGATGCTGAGGTGGTGGCCGTGCCGCACGTCCACCAGCACCGGGCCGCGCCACTGCTCCAGCGCGGCGCCCAGCACCGCCGAGGCGGCGGCCATGTCGCCGGCGGCGTAGGCCGCGTAGCCCAGGGTGGCCAGGCGGTCGAACTCGTTGGCGTCCACGGCGGCCGCCGGCATCTCCAGCACGTAGCCGCCGTGCCGGGTGGCCAGCACCTGCTCGGCCCGGTCGCTGCGGCTGTCGCGCAGCGCGGCCCGCAGGTTGCGCCGCAGTTGCAGGATGTAGGTCTGCAGGGTGGTGGCGGCGCTGCGCGGCAGCTCGGCCCCCCACAGCTCCTCCATCAGCTGCGGGACCGAGACGATACGGTTCGCGTTGAGCGCCAGCAGCGCGAGGATCTGTCGGGGCTTGGCCGCCGTCGGGACGATGGAGACGCCCGAGGCGGCGGCGGTCAGCGGACCAAGAACCTGAACGTCCATCAGAGGACCTCCCCATCTCTCCGCGTGCTGCCGGTAAGCGGATGCGTCCGGTCAGTAACGGATCGTTTCACGCACGGGCACTGACGGACAGTGAGATCTTCAGGAAACGGGCAGGAGTCAGTCACTCGGGGCCGGCGTGAGAAATTCATGCCCCGGATGGTGAATCGACCACTGGCCGTCCACCGCGTCCCGGGCGCATCATGGTGCGAGCGGCGCACCGGCCAGGCGTCGGCCCCCTTCCGCAGCAGCGCCACCCGTGAGGGCGGCGAGCAGGTCCTCGTCCACCCGCAGGGCGTCCACCCCGTCCCCGATCCGCCCGAAGCCGGCGTCGTAGAGCGCCGCGCTGACCGTGTAGCGCTGTTGCAGCGGCCAGGTGTGGAACGCCCACTCGGCGCCGCTGCCCGGCGAGCCGTCCGGTAACTGCACCTCGTGCGCCTGGCGGTCCTGCGGGCCGAAGCCGAACTCGGTGAAGCGGAACCGCATGCCCTGCCCGATCGCCTTGCTGTAGGCCTCCTTGAGGGTCCACAGCCGCACCAGCGCGCTGTTGCGCTGGTCCGGCGGCACGAGCTCCAGTGCCCGCAGCTCGTGCGGCGTGCACATCTGCGGCTCGGTGCCCAGACCCAAAATCTGGCGGTCCGTCAGCTCGGCGTCCACGCCGATCCAGCCGCGCCGGGTGAGCCCGACGACGAGCACGTCGGCGGTGTGGCTGAGGCTGATGTCGAGCTGCTCGTAGCCGCGCAGGTAGGGCCGGCCGCCCAGCTTGTACGCGAGTTCGAGCTGCTGCGGCGGCTCGCCGATGACCGCGCCCGCGGTGTGCTTGAGCATCCGCCGCGCGGCCACGAACCGGGCCCGCACCTGCGGATGGCGCATCCGGCTGAACCGCGCGAAGTCCGGACCGAGCAGACCGGCCAGCGCGGGGTCGGCCAGGTCGGCCGGCAGCCAGTCCGCGAGCCGGGCGTGCACCAGCGCGCTGCCGTGCTGAGCCAGACCCGCGCGGACCGCCTCCCACGGCCCGTCCGGCCCGTGCACCAGGGCCGGCTCCGGGAACGGCCGGCTCTCCTGGGGCGCCAGCGGCGCCCCGGTCGTGGCGGCCATCAGCTCGCCCCGACCAGCGAGAGCCGCCGGGTGAGGTAGCCGAAGAGCGAGCCGACCGTGTCCAGGTACGGCAGCATCTCCGGCAGTGAGAGTTCGCCGAGCTCCGGAAACCGGGTCTCCAGGCGGTACTTGAGTTCCATCAGCATCACCGAATCGAATCCGAGATCGTCCCCGAACTGCAGTTCCTCGTCCAACTCCCGGTCGGGGTCGTCCGCCTGGTCGGCGAAGAGCAGCTCCGGGGTCACCTCCGCGACCGCCAGCAGCGCCGCGCAGACCCGCTCGGCGATCCCCTGTGGGCCGGCGGTGCCGCTCATCGGGCCGCCTCCGCCAGCGCGGCCCGGTCGCGGTCCGCGGCGCGGCCGGCCAGGTAGTGGGCCAGCGCCTCCAGCGTGGCGTGCTCGAAGAGTTCGCCCAGCTCCAGGCGGAGCGCGAAGGCCTCCTCGATCTCACCGAACAGCCCCAGCGCCGCCACCGAGTCCAGACCGTACTCGACCAGCGGCACGTTCCTGCCCACCCCCTTGGCGGCGCCCAGCAGTTGACGCTCCAGGCAGCGCGCGAGCCAGCCCCGCAGCTCGTGGCGCTCCCCGTCCACCGAGGTGATCACCAGTTCCGACCGGTCCACGGCTTGCTCTTCCATCAACGGTCCCGTCCATCCCTGTGTGTCGGCGCGGCGCCGAACAGCGGCGTGTCGTAGAGGTCGTAACTGCGGTGCTGCGCGAAGCGCGTGAGCACCTCTTCGAGCAGCGGCCCGTCGTGCTCCGGCGGGAGCTTGGCCACCGGGCCGCCGAGCCGGCGCAGCAGCCGGGCCAGCGCCGCCACCAGCCAGCGCGGATCGGCCAGGAAGCCGCCCGGCGTCTGCCGCCGCTGGTGGCGCCAGACGCCCAGCGCGGCGGCGCCCGCCAGCACCAGCGCGTACCGGTCGGCCAGCGCGTGGCCGCGCGGGTCGGCCAGCGCCGCCCGCCCCCCGGGGTCGAGCGCGGCGCAGCCGTCCCGCAGCCGTTCCAGCTCGGCCACCAGCGACCGGGCCAACGGGACGACCAGCGCCAGCTGTTCGTCCGCCTCACCCGGTGCGCCCGGTTCTGCCTGCCCGGCCCCGGGCCCGGCCCCCGGGTCGGCCGTCAGCTCGGCCTCCGCCGCGAGCAGCGCGGCCATCAGCGGGTCGCCCTCGGCCGCCGCCGTGAGCCGGTCGACCTCCAGCGCCGGCAGGCCGGCCGCGTCCAGCGCGAAGAGCGCCGCCGGCGCCGGCTCCGCGGCGAACCACGACTCCCGTGCCAGCCACGGCAGTTGCGGCACCACGGTGGCCCGGCAGGCGGCCGAGCCGGCCAGGCCCAGGCCGATCATCGGCAGGTCGCGGACGTTCTTGCGAAACGCCCCGTAGGCCCCGCCCGAGGTGTGGAACTCCGCGCCCAGCAGCGTGGAGAGCTCGTAGGAGGTCTCGGTCAGCAGCTGCGGCAGCAGGTACTTCACGGCCGCCGCGTACAGCCCCGAGTCCGCCGGCAGCAGGTGCACCGCGCGGGTGGCCACCAGCGCCAGGCAGTCGCAGAGCAGCAGGTCCACGAAGGCGCCCGCCAGCGTGGAGCGGGCGTGCGAGGCACGCAGCGTCCCCTCGGCGCCGGCGGGCGCCCGGGGGGGGGGGGGGGGGGGGGGGGGGGGGGGGG
>NZ_BAAALF010000150.1:16768-20700 GCF_039528135.1 Kitasatospora nipponensis
CACGCGGCCCCCCCGGGGCGGCGGCGCCCGCCTGCGCGGGGTCGGCCGGCGGCGGCATCGCGCCGCGGTCCAGCACGCAGGCCACCGCCGTGCGCAGGGCGGTGTCCGCGCTGCCGAGCGCCATCGAGGGGCCCACGCTGCGGATCACCGGGAAGATCTTCAGGGCCAGCTCCAGCCCCAGCCCCGCCTCGCCGACCAGCGCGTCGGCCGGCACCGGGCAGTCGTCGAAGGCGATCCCGCCCACCAGGCAGCCGCGCACCCCCAGGGTGCGGTGCCGCGGCAGCGCGGTGACGGTGTCGGCGGGCAGCGCGGCCCGCTCCACCAGCAGCACCGAGTGGCTGCGGCGACCCTGCCCGGTGCGGGCGAAGAGCACCAGGGCCTGCGCCCGGTCGACGTTGTTGAACGCCTCCTTGCGGCCGCTCAGCAGGTAGCCGGGCCGCTCCCGGCCCGCCGGGCGCGCACTGAACCCGTTCGACAGGAAGTCGCTGCCGCGCGCCAGCTCCGGGTAGGCGGCCACCAGGTGCCCGCCGCCGCGCAGCAGCCGCGCGGCCCGGCGCTGCTGGGCCGGGCTGCCGGCCGACCAGAGCACCACCGCGGCCAGGAAGTTGGTCACCCCGTAGCCCAGCGCCAGGGCCGCGTCCCGGCGGAAGACCGCGCGCACCACCCGGGCCAGGCTGTCCAGTTGGTCGAGCCGGCCGCCCAGCGGGCGGGGCACGAACTCGGCCCCCAGGCCGAACCGCTCCAGCAGCTCCTCGGCCGCGGCCAGCGGCTCCTGGCGCTCGTCGGCGGCCAGGAAGTGGACGCTGCCCAGCGGGTTGGCGGCGTCGGCGGGGTCGCCCAGCAGGCGCTCCAGCTGTGCGACCCGGCGTCTGACCCGCGCCTCGGCGGCGCTGGGCCGCGCTCCCGCGCCCGGCCCTGCGGTGCCGACCGGTCCCTTCGAGCTGCTGTCCTCGCCCACCGCCCACCTCACGTTGTTGTCTGGGGCCTCTCTTATGGATGTTGTCGGATCAGCGTGCGGCGTTGGGCGCCCGGCTGGGCGTGCCGGCGCAGCGTCCTCGTACTGGGTCGTACTTGGATGCTTCGCCGGTGCGTCCAAGGGGGCACCCCCGGCCGAAGGCTGGGGGAGGGATGCCCGGCGTCGCGCGCCCGGCAAGATCCATAAGAGAGGCCCCTAGTCCAACGGGGCGGGTGCGCCCGCCGCGCTCGCCACCAGCTGGCGCATCTCGGTGGTGACCACCGCGTGCAGGGGCTGGATCCCGCCGTCCAGGAAGAGCTGGCGCAGCGCGGTGCGCCGCAGCTTGCCGCTGGTGGTGCGCCGCACCGTGCCGGGGCGCACCAGCAGCACGTTCTCCGCCGCCACGTCGAACTCCTCGGCCACGCACCGCTGCACGGCGGTGGCCAGCGCCGGCAGTTCGGCCTCGGCGTCGCGCCCGGTGGTGCGCACCTCCTGGACCACCACCACCTGGTCGCGGTCGGCCTCCACCGAGAAGGCCGCCGCCGCGCCGAAGAGCACGCTCAGCCGCTGCACCTGCTGCTCGATGTCCTGCGGGTAGAGGTTGCGGCCCGCCACGATCAGGAGCTCCTTGATCCGCCCGGCCACCACCAGACCGTCCTCGGTCAGACAGCCCAGGTCACCGGTGCGCAGGTAGCCGCCGCTGCGGGCGGCACCCGGCTCCCGGTCGGGGCGCGCCTCGCCACCGGCGGGGGCGGGCAGCGCGTGGAAGGCCTCGGCGCTCTCGGCGACCCGGTTCCAGTAGCCCTGGGCCACCCCCGCCCCGCGCAGCCAGATCTCGCCGACCTCTCCGTCCGGCAGCGGGCGCAGACTCTGCGGATCCACGATCAGCGCCTCGGTGCCGGCCACCAGCCGGCCCGCCGGCACCACCGTGCGGGCGGCCTCGCCCGGCCGGGCCGGTGCGACCGTCACTCCCACCGGCGCCACCTGCTCACCAGCCGGCGCGGCCGGCTGCGCGGTCGGCGCGGCCGGCTGCACCGTGCGACGGGCCGTGCCCAGCCCGGCCGGGCCGCTGGCCACCAGCAGGGTGGCCTCGGCCATCCCGTAGCCGGCCCGCAGCGCCTGGGGCCGCAGGCCCGCCGGGGCGAACCGGTGCGCGAACGCCTCCAGGGTGGCGGCCCGCACGGTCTCCGCACCGCTGACCGCCACCTCCCAGCCGCTCAGGTCCAGCGTGCTCAGCTGCTCGTCGGTGACCCGGCGCGCGCAGAGGTCGAAGGCGAAGTCGGGGGCGCCGGAGACGCTCACCCCGAACTGCCCGATCATCTGCAGCCAGCGCACCGGCAGCTTGGCGAAGGAGAGCGCCGGCAGCAGGGCGGCCGAGCTGCCCAGGAAGAGCGGATGGAGTAACTGACCCACCAGGCCCATGTCGTGGTGGAACGGCAGCCAGCCCCCCAGCCGGGTGTGGGCGCCGGTGCCCAGCGCCAGCTGGATCGCGCGCTGGTTGGCCAGCAGGTTGGCGTGGGTGACCACCACGCCCTTGGGCTCGCCCACCGAGCCGGAGGTGTACTGCAGGAACGCCGGCTCCCCCGGGCGGCTCGCCGGCCGGCGCCAGGCGTCGGGGTCGCCGACGCCCGGGCGGTCGGTGGCCAGGCACAGCACCTCGGGACGGCCGATGGCCGCGATCAGCTGCGAGACCGCCGGGCCGTGCGCCGAGTCGGTCAGCACGAACCGCGCGGCACTGTCGCGCAGGATCCCGGCCAGCCGGTCGGCGGCCTGGCGTCCCACGCTGGGCGCGGGTGCCGGGACGGGGATCGCCCCGGCGTACAGGCAGCCCAGGAAGGCCGGCAGGAAGCCCGCGTTGCCGCCGTGGCAGACCACCACGCGCTGGCCCACCGGATCGCCCTGCTGGAGCCAGGAGGCGATCCGCTTGGCGGCCCGGTCGAGCTCGCCGTAACTGACCGGCGCGCTGTCCAGCGGGGCGCCGCCGACGGGTCGGGGGGTCCCCGGCTCGACGTCCCGCTCGCGGACGAAGCGGAACGCCTCGCGGTCTACCAGTTCTTCGCCGCGTTGAAGCAGCAGATCGGTGAAATCAGCAGCTCTGGCCACCACAACCCCCAGGACGTCCGGTCCGACTGACCCTCAGGAGCACCGCTGTCGTGCTGCGCGCCGCAGGCGGCGGCGCAGCTCAGGGCCGTGCACGCGCTAGAGCATGCGTGCGACCACTCAAGCACTGGTCGAAACTCCCGGGACCACCGCACGGTTCGTCACCAGCCTTCCTGTCGCGACAGCCGGGTCAGGCCGTCGAGCTCCTTCTGCAGCACCAACTCGGTGGCACTGAGCGGGATGTCGCCGCGCACCCGCTCCGGATGGTCGGCCGCCGGCGGGCTCAGTGGCGGCGGCGCCGGCGGCCGCAGCGCCTCGCGGACCTCCTGCTGGTACTGCCGCTGCTCGTCGAGGTAGTTCGGCGGCATGAACCCGTACATCGCGCCCAGGGTCCCCAGCGAGCGGTGCACCGCCGCCAGGAACCGCCGCAGCAGCGGACCCCGGGCGGAGCCCCCTCGATTCCGTCGTTGCCTTCGCACCGCCCGCCTCCTCCTGCCATCACCCGCTGGACCGCGGGTGTACTCGCCCTGGAGGGTGACAGCAGGCACTCGACAATCGCTCAGGGAACGCCACCGTGAGCTGCGGCGACGCATGCTCAGGCCGCCTGCTGCCAGCTGCGCGGCGAGCGGTAGACGGTGCGGATCAGCACCCGCCGGCGGCGGGCCGGGGCCGCGTCCTGCCGCTCGGCGCGCCGGGCCACGGCCAGCAGGACCGCGGTCAGCGCGGCGAGCTCCTGCGCGTCGAGCGTGCCGCGGGTGATCCGCACCAGCGGCTGGTCGGATTCGTCCATGGTCCTGGTTCCCCTCGCTCCGGTGGTCACTGCGGCGGGTTGCCGTGCTTGCGGGAGGGCAGGTCGGCGTGCTTGGTGCGGAGCATG
>NZ_BAAALF010000151.1:0-9784 GCF_039528135.1 Kitasatospora nipponensis
ACGGCAGCCCCAACCAGGCCTGGGCCTACTGGCAGATCCACCACAACTACTGACCACTGCCCGCGGCAAAACCGGGGCCCCACCCACCGCCCGCCCGCCCAGCACGCCACCACCCACGGCCACTGGGCCAGGAGCCGGCCCCCCGGACACCGCACCCCCACCCGCGCCCGCCCACTCCCCCGGCCCCCGGACAGGCACACCACCCTCCCGGTGACCACCGAGGAGACCCAGCCCCTGCCGCACGGGGCCCCGGGCGCACACCCCCTGGCCATCCGACCGCCGCCACACGAGCGCCACACGGACGCCCCTCGATCCACGACGCGTTCGCCGCTGCGGCCGCCTCCTCGACGCCGAGCAGCCGTGGTAGGCCGGTCCAGGACGAAGTCACCCGCGCCAAGCCACCCGCGTCGAAGTCACCCGCGTCGAAGTCGGCGTCGGTGGCGCGCGCGACCTTCACCATGACGACGGGGCCGGGGTCGAGAGCGGACAGGTCCGCGGAAGTCCGCCGAACAGGCCGGAAAGTACGCGCACACCATCGCGCAACGGACTCGTGCAACAGCCCAAGGTCAGGACCGGTCCGGACCCGTGCCCGCGTGCGACAGCCCAAGGTCAGGACCGGCCCGGACCCGTACCCGCGTGCGACAGCACAAGGTCAAAACCGGTCCTCGCCGGTGTACGCCTCGACACCGGCGAGGCACCGCAGGGACGTTCCACCGCGGGTGGCCCAGCCGGCCGCCGATCATGAACACGAACCGGCCCGGACCCGGCGGCAGCGCTCCAAGGGCCACCCGCGCAGACCGGGCCCGCATCGGGGCCCCGGCCCTCACCCGGCCCGGGCCCCGATCACTGCGTGCCGTCGGTGCCCGCACCGGCCGCGGGCTTCCCGGTGTTGGTGAGGGTCTCCTGGGCCCGCGAGTCGACGAAACGCGTCACCAGGTACTGCGAAGCGCCGAACGCCACACCCCACGCCAGGACCTGCCCACTGCTGTCCAGGTTGCTGAGCCCCGGAATGAACGCGCCGCGGATCAGCAACACACCGAGGAAGGCCGACAGGGCCCCGGTGGGGACCTTCAGCAGGGCGGCCGCCAGCGGAAGCATGTACGGGGAACTCGTGCCCTGGATACGGTGCAGCGAAGCGACGACCGTCAACGCGGCCCCCGCCGCCCCCGCCACCTCGACCAGCAGGACGTCCTTGCGGTCGGCCAGCGACTCCACCGTCACCGTCACACCGGCCGGGCGCTGGATCGAGGGACAGACGATCGTGGCGGTGGTGTCCTTGGGCTCGAAACACAGACTCAACGTGTGCGGCGAGAACCAGCCGAACAGGGCAAGCCCCGCCGCACCGAGGAACACCACCACGGTGGCCGCCACCAGGATGTTCCGCAGACTACGGACCCGGGTGTACTCCTTGTCCAACTCGACGTACGCGCAGCCGAGCGTGCGGATCAGCAACCCGCGGTCGGGCACCGGACCGTCCCGCTCGTCCTGCTTCCTGATCGCCGCGGTCAACGCCACGAGCTGCGGATCGCACGGCCGCAGGCTCGATTCGGCACAGGACTGCACCTGCGCGACCCAACTGCCCAACTCCTCCTCCGCCACGAGCTCCAGCAGGACCAGCTCCGCGGCCCGAACGTTCGCCCACGCCCGCTCCAAAGCCGCCCCACACCCCAGGGCGAGCAGATGTCGCTCCCGCGCCCCCGCCCGCGCCTCCTCCAGCAGCGCAGCCATCCCCTCGAGCAGGGCACCGCGATCGGCCTCCGCCGGCCGGCGCAGCCGTTCACGCTCCAGCTGCACACTCAGATAGCGCACCCGCGCCGCGACACGCTCACGCCACGCCGACGTCCGCCGGCCCGTACCGAAGAATCCCGCGACCCGGGAGAACATCGACGGCGCACCCGACTTATCACCCGCGCCCGACTTCTCACGCGCATCTGACTTCTCGAACACCGCGGGCGACTCGGATTCCTCAGACTCGGACACGGGACTCCATTGACACACAGAGGGAAGTCCTCCACCTTTTCGCACCGAAGGGGCATCGGCCCGCGATTGCTCCCCCCGTGGGCGTGCCCGAGGCCACCCGCGGCCCGACCGGGAATCACCCCCGAAACCGTCACCGGGCTGCGACACCCGAGGACCTGTGCTTCCCTGAGAATGCCCGACCAGGCCAGCTCACCCATTCGGCTGCGACCATGAAGGAATTCCACACCATGACCGACACCCCGGTGACCCAGCGCTGCAACTACACCAATATCCGACCGACCCTGAAACAGGGCTCGTCAGGGGACGCGGTCAAACAGGCACAGTGTTTCCTGAATTTCTCACTGACCGGAGACGATCTTCTGGTCGACGGCGATTTCGGTCCGGTGACCGACGCCGCCACCCGACGCTTCCAGAAGTGCGCCGACATCACCGTCGACGGCGTCATCGGAGCTCAGACCTGGTCGTTCCTGACGTTCTGGGCCAACTCCTCGGGGTTCGCCTGCTGAGCGGACCCCTACCCGTCGCACACGCCGGGGAGCGAATGGCAGTCGGAGTGCGGCTGCCGTTCGCTCCTCTCGTCGTTTCGGATTTCCGGCTCCCGCTCAGTGTCCCATCGGCACCGATGTGGCGATGACGAGCCGCTGGCCGACGTCGATGACATCAGGATTCGCAATGCCGTTCCACTCGACCAGCTGCTCGACCGTCGTGCCGAACATGGCAGCGATAGACGTGAGCGTGTCACCGGATCTGACGACGTAGAACGACTCGTGGGACACCTGCGCCCACGTGACGATCAGTCGTTCACCGACCTTGATGAGATCGGGATCCGCAATGTCGTTCCATGTGACGAGCTGCTCGACCGTCGTACCGAAGATGGCCGCAATGCCGGTCAGGGTGTCGCCCGGCCGGACGATGTAAAAGGTGACGTTCGCCGTGTTGGTGGTCATATCCCCGAGCGTAAACGGAACAGATCCGACCCGCTCGGGGAGTTGTTCCGGTCATGCATTGCGCCCCTCCGACTTCTCGCGCCGAAAAGCACGGGAGACGCCCTCCAGCGCGAGCATCGCCGCGGCCACCTCGCCGGCGCCCGCGTCGGGGAGGGCGGTCGCAGCCCCTTCGAGTACCAGTGGGGATCTCGCGCGCGAGCGCGTCGCCCCGACCGACCGGGAAGAACCGGTCGTGGCGGCCGTGCACGACGAGCTCGGGCAGCGCGAGCGCGGGCAGACGCTCGGGCAGCACGCTGAACTCCCACACACTCAAAGTGGCCGCCCCGGCGACGGCCGAACGCGGACCCTCTGACGGCGGATCAAAAGTGACCCACAGGGTGCTCTCTGTCTGATCCTGGCCTTGTTGATCAAGGTCAGGAGGGAAGGGTGATCCTCGTGGAGGACTGGGCAGAGATCCGCCAGTTGCACCGGGCCGAGCAGATGCCGATCCGGGCGATCGCGCGGCACCTGGGAATCTCGAAGAACACCGTCAAGCGAGCCTTGGCCAACGACCGGCCGCCGAAGTACCAGCGCCCGGCGAAGGGCTCGATCGTCGACGCGGTCGAGGACCGGATCCGCGAGCTGCTGCGGCAGACACCGACGATGCCGTCGACCGTGATCGCCGAGCGGATCGGCTGGGAGCACGGGATGACCGTGCTCAAGGACCGCGTCCGCGAGCTGCGGCCCGCCTACCTGCCGGTGGACCCGGTCTCGCGCACCACCTATCAGCCCGGCGAGCTGGCCCAGTGCGACCTGTGGTTCCCCGCGGTCGACATCCCGCTCGGCTACGGGCAGAACGGCCGGCCGCCAGTGCTGGTGATCGTCTCCGGCCACTCGCGGGTGATCGCCGCCCGAATGCTGCCCTCGCGGACCACCGCGGACCTGATCGACGGCCACTGGCGGCTGTTGTCCGCCTGGGGCCGCGTCCCCAAGATGCTGGTCTGGGACAACGAGGCCGGTGTCGGCCGTGGCCGGCCGACCACCGAGTTCGCCGCCTTCGCGGGTCTGCTGGCCACCAAGATCTACTTCTGCCGGCCCCGCGATCCCGAGGCGAAAGGCCTGGTCGAGCGCGCCAACGGCTACCTGGAGACCTCGTTCCTGCCCGGCCGCACCTTCGCCGGCCCCACCGACTTCAACACCCAGCTCGACGCCTGGCTGCAGATTGCCAACCGCCGGATCCACCGCATCCTGCAAGCACGCCCCGCCGACCGCTGGGAAACCGACCGGGCCGGCATGCTCGCCCTGCCCGCCACCGGCCCCGGCCACTGGTGGCGCTTCCAGACCCGGCTCGGACGCGACCACTACATCCGCGTCGACACCTGCGACTACTCCGTCCACCCGCGGGCGATCGGCCACCGGGTCACCGTCCTGACCGACACCGACCAGGTCCAGGTCGTCACCACCGACGGCGAGCTCGTCGCCGAGCACCCCCGATGCTGGGCCCGCCACCAGACCATCACCGACCCCGGGCACGCCGAGGCCGGCCGGCGCATGCGCCACCAGGCCACCGTCGCGCACCTGCGACAGGCACCCGACACCGCCACCGGCCCCGCAGCCGACGTCGAGGTCGAGCAACGCCCGCTGGACAGCTACGACCGGCTGTTCACCGTCATCGACGGCGGCAAGAACGACAAGGAGGCCAGCTGATGCCCACCACCGCCGAAGCGACTTCCGCAGCCGATGGCCGGCGCCGCACCGGCCGCCAGACGACCGCCGACCTGGCCTTCCTCGCCCGCGCGATGAAGGCCCCGGCCCTGCTGGACGCCGCCGACCGGCTCGCCGAACGCGCCCGCACGGAGTCCTGGACCCACACCGAATTCCTCGTCGCCTGCCTCCAGCGCGAGGTCTCCGCCCGCGAATCGCACGGTGGCGAGGCGCGCGTCCGCGCGGCCCGCTTCCCTGCGATCAAGACGATCGAGGAACTCGACCTCACCCATCTGCGCGGCCTGACCAAGCAACAACTCGCCCACCTGGGCACACTGGACTTCATCGCGGCCAAGGAGAACGCCGTTTTTCTGGGCCCGCCGGGCACGGGCAAGACACACCTGGCCATCGGACTCGCCGTCCGGGCTTGCCAGGCCGGCCACCGGGTCGCGTTCGCCACCGCCGCCGAGTGGGTCGACCGCCTCGCCGCCGCCCACCAGGCTGGGCGACTGCAGGCCGAGCTGACCCGGCTGGCCCGCTACCCGCTGCTCGTGGTCGACGAAGTTGGCTACATCCCCTTCGAAGCCGAAGCCGCGAACCTGTTCTTCCAGCTGGTCTCGAACAGATACGAACGGGCGTCCGTGATCGTGACCAGCAACAAGCCCTTCGGCCGGTGGGGAGAGGTCTTCGGCGACGAGACCGTCGCCGCCGCCATGATCGACCGCCTCGTCCACCACGCCGAGGTCCACTCGTTCAAGGGAGACTCCTACCGCATGCGCGGCCGTGAACTCGGACGCGTCCCCACCGACCCCGACACCACCGACTGAACCACCGAAACCACCAGCACCGGGTCCATTTTCATCCGGCCAAACTGGGTCACGGTTCACGCGCCGCCGACAGGCCGCCCCGCCGGACACTGCCGTCCGGGCCGCCCCCCAACTCCGCGGCGACCGTCCCAGATGCCCGACGGGCCCGCGCTCCAACAGCACCCGGCACCGCGGCCCCAGTGCCTGGTCCAGCTCCCTGGCCGCGGGGGTAGCCGTCCCCTCCGGCACAGAGCGACGTCATGTGAACCGACGCCAGCCGGCGCACCCCGCCAGCAGGCACCGCCGCAGGCCCGTACAGCACCCTCCACCACAGTGTCCCAACGTCGCAACCCGCGGGACCCTCGACATCGTCCTCGGACACCACAGAGCCGGCCGGACCCGCAGACAACAGCGTTCACCCGTGGGCCACGACCGGGCCCGGACCGAGCCGCGACGCCGTCCGCGGACAACAACCTCCTCGACGTCACCGCGACCCGGCTCACCCACAACGAGCAGCACCGGCGCGGCTGGCCAAGCCCTGCGGCCCCGACGGCACAAACTGACCAGATGCCACACAGCAGCCACCCACTGCCGCGCCGCCGCATCCTCACCGCCGGCGCCACCGCGCTCATCGCCCTCGGTGCCTCCAGGACGTCCGCCTCCGCGCGGACCCGGCAGGTTCCGACACCGCAGAGCACCATCGACGCCGGCCCCATGGTGATGGCCCTCACCTTCGACGACGGCCCCAGCCCGCAATACACACCGCAGGTACTCGACGTACTGCACGACAACGATGTCCGTGCGACATTCTTCGTCTGCGGCGACAACGTCGCACGCTACCCCGACGTCATCCGCCAGATCGTCGCGCAAGGACACGTACTGGGAAACCACACCTGGTCCCACCCCCACCTCGGCGACCTGTCCACCGCCGACGTCCGCGACCAGATCCAACGCACCCAGGACACCGTCACCGACATCAGCGGGATCACGCCGGTACTCTTCCGTGCCCCCTACGGCGACTTCACCGACACGGCCCTGACCATCTGCGCCGACCTCGCCCTACGCCCCATCTCCTGGTCACTGGACCCCACCGACTGGGCCAACCCCGGCACCGACACCATCGTCACCCGCGTCCTCGCCGGCGCCACCACCGGCGCCATCATCCTCAACCACGACGGCACCGAAGGAGGCGACGACAACCCCACCCCCGGCAGCGGCGGCGACCGCTCCCAAACCGTCAACGCCCTCAACAACTACCTCCCCCGACTCATCGACGCCGGCTACACCTTCACCACACCCGACACCCACCCACCACTCGTGGCCGGACAACCCCAACCCACACTGCCCACCAGCCGCCCCTGAGGGGCGGCCCCACCCCAGCCCAACCAACACGACAACCACGCCCCGCCACCCCCGAACAAGCCCACCACCCCCAACCATCTCCACGACTACAAGCAGCCAACCCGAACCCCAGCACAACGGCAGGCCAGGCCCATCGGCGCGAAAAGGCGCACCGGCGCGGGAAAGCACACCGGCAGTCGGCCGACTGTTGTGCGCGGACAACACCACGCCGGCCCCCGACAGGGGCAGTGGCGCCCCGGAGCAGAGGAGCGATGTGAAGGCGATCAAGGCCGCGGTGGCCCGGCTGCGGGCAGCGGGCCACGACGCGGGCGCCGAACCCCATCCGCGCGCCACGGAACTCATCCTGCCGGACGGACGACCGGCGCCCCAGTGCCTCCGGCTCTGGGCGGCCTTCGACAACCACTACCCGCTGAACGGCGCCCGCACCGCCGTGCCCCTCGCCGACCCTGCAGGCGTCCTGATGGTGCAACCGATGGACCAGGTACTGCGGTGGATCTGCCTGGAATCCATCGAGGACGAGATCGACGAGGAGACCGCGGCGCACCTGGAAGAGCTCATCGAGGGCTTCACCGCAGAACTCGGCGGCTACGGCGTGGTGTTGGCGCACGAACATCCGGATCCGGTGCTGTGGATCTCCACCACGGGCGAGGTGAGCGTCCTGTGGTACCAGCACGACCGCTTCGACCGACACGTGCCGTTCCTCGACCTGATCACCGAACTCTGACCCACCGAACGGGAGAGCCCACCTCAATGGGCGCCCTGCCGGCCGACGATGTCAGTCCGCAATGAAACCGTCCCTGCATGGCCGAAACCGACAACACAGAAGCAGGAACCGGCGCTGAACAGGCCGTCATCGCACGCTATCGACTGGCGGACGACGGCATGGGCACGCAGGGCCAACGAGCGACCGTCCGCCAGGCGCAAACGCTCCTGGCCGAGGCGATCGAGCGAGCCGAGGTCGGCGAATTCGACGGAAACGAGTTCGGCGACGGCGAGGTCGTCCTCTACGCCTACGGCCCCGACGCCGATGCACTCTTCGACGTCATGACACCCGTCCTGCACGATCTTCCGTTCCGCCCGGCGCACATTGTCCTGCGCTACGGATCAGCATCCAACCCTTCGACACCCGAACACCGCTTCGACCTCTGAGACAACCAATCACCAGCCCCCCACCAAACAAGCGCCCGGTGAACCACGGACTCCATCGAAGATCCCGCGACCAGCACGAACCCCACCCAACCTCAACGAGCAAAACCCTGCCGTGACCAGCGGATCTCGACACACCCACAGGCGAACACAGCCGTCCCAACGAACTCCGACCTCACACCGACCCGACAACACCACGGCGCCCTTCCACCGGCACCGACCCAGGATCCAGGCACCGGGCCACCAGGTCACCCAGCCCCCGCCCGCCCGCCCGCCGCTGGCAACGCCACCGGTGCACGCAGAGGCAAACCAGGTCACCAGGAGCCAAACCCTCGACCCCCAGCCAGCAAACCAGCGCCAACACATGGCCACTGCCATCGACCACCCCCCTTTCGGCACCACGACCCACACCCACCCGCCATGAACACCGCAACGGATCACCATGACACCGGACCACAACAACGCGACATCAGTCACGGCGAACAGCGTTCCCCACCCCCAGGCCGGAAAAGTCCACCCGAACGTGTGACAACAGGTCAGAATCCACAAGCCCGCGCCCACCCGCAGCCACGCGCATCAACGACCACCCAGCGCCCAGGAGCAACGCACCCCCCCCAACCCCCCGAACGAGACCCGCCACCGACAAACCACCCACCACACCCGAACGAGACCCACCCCCGGCAAACCGCTCACCGGTGGCGCACCGGTCACTCCCGTGACGGCGACGCTCAACGGCACCTGTGCCCCCGTTGCCGTCCTGGGTCAACGCCCGGTCCGCGGATCGGGTCCGCGGATCGGGCCCGCGCCGCGCCGTCGGCTCGTCAACTCCTCAGGCACCCGCCTTGAGGATGTCGTCGAGCCAGTCGTAGATGCGAGCCTGGGTCAGGCGCATCGCACCGGGGTGGCAGTGGGCGCCGGCGCCCTCCTCGGCGGTGAAGACCATCAGGGTCCTGGGGCAGGTGAGGTGGTCGTAGAGCTGTTCGGGCTGACCCTTGAAGAACGGGCCAGGCCGTCAGGGGGAAGGAGACCGACCCGCACTCAGGCAAAGTGACACCGCGACCGGAGCCACGCCATCGCCGACCTCGACGGCTACTTCACCAAGGGCTGACACCCCCTCACCACTCGCGGTTCCGTGGCGCGACGTCCGCACCACGGAACCGTGAGCCGAGGCGCGCCTCCAGGTCCTGATGTCGCTCCATCCGCTCCCTGTCCGGGTAGGTGATGAGGGTCTGCGAAAATTTGACGAGCCTCTTCACCACCGTCACGGGGCCCCTGCTCGCCTTCCGCCATGCGGGCCGGTCCCGGTCTGCGAGTGGGCGCCTCAGTCGAACAGCCCACCACGCTCATGCGCGGGGGTCGACGCCGTCCATGAGGTGAGACGCTCCAAGAGACCATCCGCGAGCACCAGGTCGGCGAAGCGGATCATGTCGTGCGGACGGATCCATGCCAGGACGCACAGCGGCGTCACCCATGAACCCAGCGCGAAGGCCTCTCCCAGCAAGCGGTCGGCTGCGGGCGGACCGACCCTTGCTGCTATCGCGGCAAGGGCCCACGTCTGTTCGCGCGGGTCGGGGATGATGCGGGCGACCCGCTCGGCTCGGTCGGCGTCGGTGCTGGCGAGTGCCGCGGCGACCTCTGCCAGGACGTGCACCTGCTCCTGCGGGTCGGTGATGCTGCAGGCCACCTGCTCAGCCGTGCCTGCCAGGGCCCTCGCTCGTCCGGGGTCCGTGCCGGCGAGCGCCGCCACCACCACTGCCAGCGCCTTCGCCCGCCGCCGCGGGTCGGCGATGCTGCGGGCAACCCGCTCGGCCGTGCTTGCCAGCGCCAGCGCTCGTCCCGGGTCCGTGCCGGCGAGCGCCG
>NZ_BAAALF010000151.1:9883-20618 GCF_039528135.1 Kitasatospora nipponensis
GCAGCAACCTCTGCCAGGGCGTACACCTGCTCCTGCGGGTCGGTGATGCTGCGGGCCACCTCCTCGGCCGTGCCTGCCAGCGCCAGCGCTCGTCCCGGGTCCGTGCCGGCGAGCGCCGCAGCAACCTCTGCCAGGGCGTACACCTGCTCCTGCGGGTCGGTGATGCTGCGGGCGACCCGCTCGGCCGTACGGGCCAGGGACAGCGCCCGACCCGGGTCCGTGCCGGCGAGCGCCGCCACCACCGCCGCCAGCGCGCGCACCTGGGTGCCCTGGTGATGGATGCTGTGGGCAATTCGCTCGGCCCCGTCGGGGTCGATGCCGGCGATCACCGCAGCCACTTCGGCCAGCGCCTCCGACTGATGGCCCGAAGGAGGCGTGTGGCCGTCCGACGCGCTGATGCTGCGGGCCACCTGCTCGGCTGTGCGACCCATGGCCAGGGCACGTTCGGGGTCGTCAGCGGTGAGCGCTCGGGTTGCCGCCACCACTACTGCCATCGCTGTTCCTGCCAGTCCCCGCCTCTGACGGGTCGTGCGGGCGAGGTTCTCGGCCTCGACGACCAGCTCGTGGGCATGTCCCGGGTCGATGCCAACGATCACGTCGGCCAACTCCGCGAGCTCGCGCACCAGGTCCAGACCCTTCCTGCGGACTATCCGGGCGGCCGAGCGCGCCAAATGCCGAGCCCGGTCCGGGGCGGTGCCGGCGACCGCCGCGGCTACTCTTCGCAACGCCAGGACCTGCCAGTCAGAGCGGCTGATGCTGCGAGCGATCCGCTCGGCACGGTCGACGTCGGCACCGGCGATCGCTGTGGCCACGTCACTGAGCGCCAGCGCCAGCGCCTGCGGGTCCGGAAGCGGGTTGGTGCTGCTGCGGACAACCCGTTCGGCCCCTTCAGGGTCGGTGACAGCGAGGGCTTTGGCGACCGATGTCAGGGCCTGCAACTCCTGCTCCGAGTTGAAGATGCTGTGGGCGACCTGCTCGGCCGTGTAGGCCAGGGCCAGCGCCCGTTCGGGGTCACTGTCGGCGAGCGCCGCGACCACCGCTGCCAGCGCCTGCGCCTGCCACCGCGGTTCGGTGATGCTGCGGGCAACCCGCTCGGCACGGTCGGGGTCCACACCGGCGATCGCCGTGACCACGTCCGCCAGCGCCCGCGCCTGCCAGTACGGTTCGGTCATGCTGCGGGCGATCCGCTCGGCTGTACGGGACAGAGCCAGTGCGCGTTCAGGGTCGGCACCGACGATCGCCGCGACCACCTCTACGACCGCCCACGCTCGTTCTCCCGGTGCGGTGATGCCGTGGGTGGCCTGCTCAGCTGTGTGGGCCAGGGCCAGGGCCCGTTCAGGGTCTGCGCCCGCGAGCGCCGTCACCAGCGCGGCCAGCGCCTGCGCCCTGTCGCGAGGGTCGGTGATGCTCCGGGCGACCCGTTCGGCACGGTCGGGGTCCACATCTGCGAGCACCGTGACCACCGCTGCCAGCGCCTGCGCCCTGTCGCGTGGGTCGGTGATGCTGCGGGCGACCTGCTCGGCCCAGTCGGGGGCTGTGCCGGCGAGCGCCGTGGCGATTCCTTGGAGCGCCCTCACCCGCGAGAACATGTGAGGGATGGTACGGGTGGCCTGCTCGGCCGCGTGAGCCACGGCCAGTGCCCGTTGGGGGTGGGGGGCACCGGTAAGGGTCCGGGCCAGGCCCGTCAACGCCTCCGCCCGACGGTCCGGGTCGGGGATGGCCATGGCCAGTGCTCGGGCTCGGTCGGGTTGGCCGAGGGCGGCCCAGACGGCGGGCAGACACGTGGGGATGTGGGCGTTGCGGTCTTCGAGCTGTGCGCGGCGGCGGGAGAGGACGGCCAGGGCGTAGAGGTCCACCTCCGGGCGGGCGAGAAGGAGGTCCTGGCAGGTCGTCACCTCGGCGAGAGCGGCGCTGTCGCCACCGGACAGGTCGAGCATGCGGTCGTGGCGGGCGCTGTCGAGAGCGAGGTCGAGCAGGCGGTCGGCGTCGTGCGTGGCGGCGAGCATGCGGGGGTAGCCGGTGAAGAGGTACTCCGGGGTGTGGGGCGGCCATGAGGGACGTGGGCCGGTCGGGGTGCGGTAGGCGTCCGCCCAGGTGTGTATCCGGTCCCGGTAGCGGGCCAGGTTCTCGTGTCCGAGGTAGTGGGCGGCCGCGGTCTGCAGCTCCTCGTGACCCAGCAGGTAGAGCTGTGGTTCCCTGCCACGGCCCCATCGGGTGGGCCGGGTGGTGAAGGTGCGTCCGGTCACGGTGTGGAGGGTCTCCTCGACGGTCCACAGCTCGGTGCCGGTCAGCTCCCGCAGGTCGGGACCGGTGAGGCCGCCACGGGCCGCGGTGAGCAGGCCGAGCAGGTCCCGCTCGACGGGGCTGCTGGACAGGAGGCGCTTGAGTTCGGTCTGGCCGAGGCGTTGCAGGTCGCGGGCGTGCGGGGAGTCGGAGAGAAGGCGGATGGCACCGGGGTCGCGCAGGGGGTGCCAGTCGGGTACGTCGTCGGGGACCGGCGGGTTGGGCCGGCCGGTGGCGATGATGCGCATTCCGGCCGGTGGCCGGCCGGGCAGGAGGGCGGCGATGCTGTGCGCGTCGGGGCCGGTGGTGACGCCGCGGTCCTCGTCGAGTCCGTCGATGACCAGGACGAGCCGCCCGCCCGACGCCCGGCAGGCTCCGGCGGCCTGGGCGAGCAGGTCCAGCATCGCCGCCTCGCGGCCCCCCTCACCGGTGGCTGCGGGAAGGTCCTCTCCCAGCAGGGCGCACAACTGCTCGGTCACAGCGGTGGTGAACGCGTCCCGGGTGTCCTGGGAGGCGAGGCGGGCGGTGATGAAGAACGACACCAGCCGCACCCCGGCCGCATGCACTCGGGAGGGCGGGCTCAGAACGAAGGTGGACAGCAGAGCCGACTTGCCCGCCCAGGGGCCGGCCCGCCACCACACGTAGGCGCTGCGGTGGTCCTCGGTGCAGAAGGCAGCGAGTTCGCCCAGCTCGGCATCACGACCCAGGAGCTCGGGTGGGGCGATCCGTTCGACCTGGCGCAGGTAGGCCGAGCGAACCGGCACCGGCGGCAGCGGGGTAGTGGAGGAGAAGTAGTAGTTGGTCAGGTACAGGTCGTGGACGACGCGCCCGATGGTGGTGCCATCCGCGTGGCCCGCCGCCGCCGGTGGGCTTCCGCCGGATGCGGGCCGCGACGGTGGAGCCGGTGTGGAGGTGCCGGGCGCGGTCCTGGGCGTGACCGACCCGGCTAGGAAGGGCCCCGGCCTTGGTCCCCTCCACCGTCGCCGCTCTGACTGAGGTGGACGTCGCCGCCGACCTGGCCGATCGCGGTGCCGCTGCCGCTGGCCTGGACGTGGGCGTCGCCGGTGAACACCCGTGCTCCCGCGCCCGCGACGACGGAGGCTCCGGTGGCCTTCTCATCGGCCTGGACCTGGGCCAGCAGATCGGTGACCGTTCGGGCGAAGTGCTCGTCCTTTCGGGCGGCGGCGGTGACCGCCAGCTCCAGTTGCTGGCGGGTCAGCTCGCTGACCTGACCACCGTCGGTGGCGGCTTCCTCGGCCAGGTCTTCCAGGACCGGGTGGGTGCCGAGTCTGGCGGTGACCGCGGTGTGAAGCCGGTCCAGGCCCACGTCGATCACCGTATCGACCTCGCCGTCCAGGACTCCGGCCGCTCGACGGGCTTTGCGGACCGCCCAGGCGATCACGTAGCCCGCCACGACTCCGGCCTCGATGACCATTCGACCAACCTCCCCCAGCCGCAGTCATACTGGCGGCCCGTCACATCTCCGAGCATCAGGCTATCGGCAGTCGGTGCCGCGTGAGGCCGGTTGTTCCGAGGGAAGGGAAGCGGGCGGTGGCTGGAGGCGGCCGCCGGCGGGGGGCCGCGCAGCGCGTCCATCATCGCGAAGTCGTGCATGAGGACGTCAGCGGCCGCACCCGGGCAGGTTCGCCAGGGATGTGGGTCAGCCGGAACCCGGGCGCTCAGGCGAGCGGGTCCGGTGGGGTCGTCAGCCGGCCTCGCAACTCCGTCGCCTTGCGCAGGGCCGGCGCGACCAGGGCCGGCTCGTGCTCCGCACGGCGCTCCAGGAGGCCGACCGCCTCGTCGACGTCCCTACGGGCCGCGTCGAGCCGGTCGCCCACCAGCAGGTGGACCTTGACCAGGTTCAGGAGTGCACCCGCGAGCGCGAGGTCCGCCAGAGGCTGACCGTCGGCGAGCCCCCGGCGGGACAGTTCCACCGCCTCCGTGCTGACGGCCAGCGCCTGCTGGGTGTGTCCGGCCCGGGCGAGGCAGAGCCCGAGGGTGGGCAACGCCCTGGTCCGGCCGGGCCCGTAGACCGCCGGTTCGGCTTCGATGAGGCGGTCGTAGAGCGCGACCGCCTCGGTGGCTTCGGTGAGCGCCCCGGGCTGTGGGGGTTCCGCGTCGACCCGGCACTGGGCGACGGCGGTCAGCGCGTCGGCCAGGATGTTCTCGAAGGCCGAGATGCCGGTACCGCCGACGGACCGGGCGGCCCTCACCGCGCGCTCCAGGACCCCCACGGCCGTCGGATCGTCGAGGTCGCTCAGGAAGCTGCCCTGCAGGGTCAGCGTCATCGCCGTCCCGGCGTGGTGGATCGGCTCGGTCCGCGGGAGCAGCTGGAAGTCGGCGACCGCCTCGGTGAGCGCGGCCAGCGACTCGTCCGCCCGGCCGACCATCCAGAGCAGCCCCGCATAGGCGGTGAGGGCGGTGGCCGACGCCGTCGCGTGCGGGGCGCGTTCCGGCTCCGGCAGCTCGCGCCACAGGGCCACGGCTTCCTCCACCCGGTCGATCGCCTCGCTCCGGCGCTCCGCCTGGGTCAGCAGGTTGCCGAGGTGGCCCAGGGCCTGGGCGAGTGCGGCGCGCTCGGCGTCGGTTGCGGCGGTGTCCCGGAGCTGCCGACGGATCCCCACCACCTCCTCGGCGACGGCGACGGGCGCCGGCAGCCGGCCCAGCCGGCCGAGCTGGATGGTGAACAGGTGAAGGGAGTCGACGAGCGAGGGCCCGTGCCGGACGGGGTCCATCGACGCCAGCCGACGGCGCGCCGTCACGATCGCCTCGAGGGCCGCCAAGGCCTCCGTCGACCGTCTGGCCACCATCAGCAGCGCGCTGAGCGTGTTGAGGAGGGAGGCCGACTCGGGCAGTCCTGCGCTGGGCCGGGCCATCTCGACCGCCTCCAGTGCGACCGGCACGCTCTCCTCCAGTCGCTCCAGCTCCTGCAGGCACATGGCCTGGTGCATCAGGTAGCGGGCGAGGCTGGTCCGGAACGCCCCGGGACTGGCCTCGGCCAGCTCACGGCCCAGGCCGACGGCCTCCTCGATCCGCACGAGCGCCTCGTGCGGCCGTCCGTCGGAGCGGAGTTGGGCTCCGATGTTGTTCAGGCACTTGGCCAGGTCGGGGCGGGCCGCGGCGGTCCGGTCTGCCGGCAGCATCCGGTAGATCTCCAGGGCTCGGTCGGATACCGCCAGGGCCTCGGTGGTCCGGCCGACCTCGCCACGGCGGTTGGCCAGCGAGACCAGGGCCATCGCGTGGCTCGTCGCGAAGACGTCCGGGAGCGCGCGGTGGAGCTCGGCGTAGAGCTCCACCGCCTCCTCCACCGCCAGCAGGGCGCCCTGCTGGTCGCCGGTGTCCGCGAGCTCGTTCGCCAGGCCGTTCAGGGCCCTGGCCAGATCGTCGGTGTGGGCGGCGGGGTGGGCCTCGGCCAGCGTGCGGTACAGCGCGACGGACTCCGTGATCGCGGCCAGCGCCTCGCTGCCGTGGCCGACCGCGGCCAGCTGGACGGCGAGGTTGTCGAGGCTCATCGCCAGATCCGCCGTGTACGCCTGCGGGCGCCGCTCGGCGAGCCGGCGCCGCACTCCCACCGCCTCCCGGGCCGCCGCCAGGGCCTCCGGTGCCCGGTCCATGTCGCCCAGGCAGGTCGACAGGGTGCCCAGTACCAGGGCCAGCAGCGGTCGGTAGGCGTCCGGCCTGTGCTCCGCCAGCGGCCGGAGCAGGTCGACGGCTTCCTGACTCCGTTCCTGTGCCGACTGGTGGCGGCCTTCGCCCGTGTAGCACAGCGAGAGGTTGTTCAGGCCCGACGCGAGATCCGCCAGATCGTCCTCGGCCCCGGTGCGGGCTCGGTGCCGACGGCGCTGCACGACCTCCTCCGTCGTCGCCGACGACTCCCGGCCGAAACCGAGACCACGCTGCTGAAGGGCCAGGGTGGCGAGGCAGTGCAGCAGGTGCACCGGGTTCACCGCGGTGCCGGCCGCCTCCAGCTCCCGGTGGATGCGGACGGCCTCCTGGGCCGCTTCGAGCGCCTCCTGACGCCGGCCCAGTTCACCGAGGAACACGGAGCGGTTGTTCAGACCACCTGCCAGGCCGTTGCGCGCCCGCACGCCGTGGGGGTCCGCGAGGTCCCGCTCCTGCGCCAGTTGCCGCAGCAGGGCGATGGCCTCGTCCACCTCCGCAAGCGCCTCGGCCTGCGCGCCGACCTCGCTGAGACTCTTGGACAGCTCGCGGAGGTTACCGGCGAGGGTGAGCACCTCCTCGGGGGTGCCACCGTCCTGTGCACGCCGGGCCTCGACCAGCCGCTTCAGCACGGTGACGGCCCAGGGCGCGAGGTTGTAGGAGAAGTCCGGGACGGCCGCGACCCAGGCCGCCAGGTCCTCGACGGTGGTGGACGGCGCATCCAGCAGGTCCCGCAGGCCGTGCAGGATCGGCTCCGGCTCCTCGACCTGGGTGGCCACGGCGATCGCGGGCAGCGCCAGCGCGTCCGGATGCCCGGTGCACAGCCGCGCGAGCAGCGGGGTCAGCCGTGCGACCAGCGGCCGGTGGTGGGCGGCACGGGCCAGCACGGTCAGGAGGCGCTCGGCCTCGGCCCGGTCGATGCCGTCGACCAGGGCGGGGGCGAGGTGGCGGCGCCTGTCGACCCGTTCGCCGACGAAACGCTCGGCCAGCCGGTCCGGTTGCAGGGTCCCCCAGGGCCGGCGGCCCGTGCCGTCCGGCGGGTAGAGCGTCGCGATCCACTGGTCCACGTCGCCGTGCAGGTGCCCGGGCAGGCCCGGCACCCGGCGCAGGACGCCGTCGGCCTGCCGGTGGTCCTCCGGACCGAGGAGGATCGCGGCCGCCAGGGCGTCCTTGAAGGCCTCGCCCTCGGGCACCCTGCCGACCGTCTCCAGCGTCCGGTTCCAGTACCGGGACTCGTGGCCGAGCAGTCGGGTTTCGACGTCGTCGGGCCCCGAACCACGGCTCACCAGCCTCGGGCGGGTGGACGAGGTACCGCCGCCGGCCGGCGTACCGCGGTCCAGCAGGTCGGCCAGGGCGGTCATGTGCAGGGTGAGGATGTTCTCGAAGCCGGCGCGGCCCAGGTCCGGGACGGGCAGGGCGGCGGCCAGGGCCGGCCAGTCGGGGCCCTGGTAGCCGCGCACGTGCGGGAGCTCCCGCGCGAACGCCCCGGCGGCCTCGCGGTACATCGCCGCCCGCTCGCCCTCCTGCTCGGCGAGGGGCGGGAGTTCGACCACCGGCGCGAAGCCCAGGAGGTCCTCTGCCGCCCGGCTGGCCTTCTGGGCCTGCTCCCACCAGGTGCCGGCGGTCCGGGCGATGAGGACCAGCTTGAACGGCACCCGCCGCTCCTGGACCGTCTCCAGCAGCAGCGACAGCTGCTCGAGGCGGCCCTCGACGTAGTCGATCACCACCAGCAGCGGGCCCACGGTCTCCCGCAGCGCCTCCATCCGCAGGTCGCCGGGGCGCGTGGTGGGGCGCAGCCAGGCCACCGCCCAGGGGATCGCGTCCGGATCGCCCTCCTCGGTCAGGCGACGGCCGAGCTCCCGGACCAGCCTGGTCTTCCCCTGGCCGCCGGGGGCGTGCAGCAGCAGGGCGCTCAGGCCCTCCTCTCCGCACCAGTCGACCAACTCCTCCAGCAACGCGTCGCGGCCGTGGAAACCGACCACCTGTCGCTCGGCCTGCAGGAGTGCCGACGGTGAGCCCTTGGGCCCGGTGAGGTCGAGGGACCTCTCGTCGACCAGGCTGCGGAACTCGGCCGCCTCGAGGAGGAGCGAGTCGGCTCCGTACCGCTGCAGAGCCGCGCGGAAGTCCGGGTCGAGGTGCAGCATGTACGTGGGGACGGCCTGCACCTCGCCGTGCCCGAAGTGGCGGCTCTCCGCGACGACGACACCGACCACGAGCCGGTCGATCAGCACCGCGCCGCCCGACAGCCCGCCCCACGGCAGACCGGGTCGGTCCGCCCAGGAGGGCGGGGCGCCCTCCAGGTTCATCACGTACCGGTTACCGGCCACCCCGCTTCCCGGGTTGATCCAGCCCGTCACGTGTCTGGCCTCGACGTAGTCCTGGCCCTCCTGCGCGGCCTGCGGGACGCCCCAGGTCTCGCAGCGCTGCTGGGGTAGCGAGGTCACCAACGTTCCCCACCGGGCCGCGGCGTCCCGGGGCGGCTTCCACCGCTCGTCGGTGACCTGTACCAGGGCCGCGTCGTCACGACCCCCGCTCGTGCCGCGCCACACCACCCGTCCGCGGTACGTCCCGGCGAACCCCGGTCTGTACACCTCGACCGTCGCCGCGTCGCAGACGACGTGGGCCGAGGTGAGGACGAGCCGGGGCCCGACCGCATATCCCGACCCACGGCCCGACGGTCCCTCGACCGCCACCCCGCGTTCCTGCTCCATTCCGCCCCGCCCCCTCAGGCCTCTGCCTCACTCCGATTCCCCCAGTGGCCGGGCCGGTCAGCCCGGGCGACGACCGGTCACGTTCCCCGGGCCCCTCGGCCCGTCCGCCGCCCCACGGATCAGCAGGTCCGTGCCGTCGGTGTTCCGGGGCGTCAGCGTGAACGAGATCCGGTGCGTGCGTCCGCGGGAGACGCCGGCCCCCGCCTCCGCGGACACCGCCCAGACCCGGAACTTGCCACTGGCCTTGGCGTCCGCCCGCAGCTCGACCTCGAACTCCATCTCCACCGGCCCGACCGTGAAGGCCACGTCGGTCCCGGCCCCGCGTGCCGCGGCCTCCAACAATTCGTCCCGTACGGCGGCCACTGCGTCCGCCAGCCCGATGTCCAACTCCCGTACTCCGTCCATAGGATCGTGCCGTCAGCGGTCACCCTAGGAGGAGCCGGACGCCACGCGCAGGCCAACCGACAACTCCAGCTCGTCAGCCCAGGTCGCCGCCTGCCCGTGCCGGCCAAGCAGCGGCTACTTCCCCATCAGCACCGCCGTGCCGCCCAGCCCATCTCCCAAGTCCGTGGTCATACCAGCGAGACATGATCTCCCCGGCGACTTCCAGGCAACTTTTGAGATGACCAAGCGTCAGACGGACGGTCGGCGCCGGCTTTCATCTTCTTCGCAGGCGGGTGCTGGTGGCTTGATCACGGACACTCGTGGGGGTCCCGGCGGCAGGTGCTTGTGAGCACGCTGCGCCTGCCGCCGGTGGCGGGCGAGTTGTCGCCGCCACCGTGCTGGCCGAAGGGCCCCAGTGCGAGAAGCCGTTGAGCGCCTCGACCTTGTTGGTCGCCGCCGTGACCCGCGCCCGCAGGGGCGTGTCCGAGAGGTAGCGCAGCAGTTGGACGGCGCGGATGACCTTGCCGACCTCGCGGATCGGCTCCGGCGACAGCTGTCGGCGTACGCGTGACACCCCGGGGCCGTACGCCTCCTCCCACTGCGCCACGACGCCCCCGGCATCGCGGACGACGGCTTTCAGCTCCGCTTCGACTGCCGTCCTCGGGTCAGCCGAGCTGCCCGGTCGGCCTCACGGTGATCTGGTTGATGTCCACGCCCGCGGGCTGGTTGAGCGCGAAGGCGATCGTGTCCGCGATCTGCTCGGGGGTCATCGCCTCCTCAGGGGTGCCGCCGCGCTCGGCCCAGAACGCGGTGTCCACCACACCGGGGGCGACGACGGTCACGCCGACTCGGTCCTTGCCCACCAGCAGCCGGGTGTTCTCGGCCAGCGCGTGCACAGCCCACTTGGTGACCGAGTACAGGTTGCCGGGCGTGTTGCGCACCCCGGCGACGGAACCGATGAACACGATCCGGCCCTTGGACGCCCTCAACTGCGGCAGGCTCTCGCGCACCAGCAGGGCCGGGCCCAGAACGTTGGTGAGGACCATGGCGCGCATGTCCTCGGGGGCGTGGCTCTCCAGGTTGCCGGGCAGCGAGAAACCGGCGTTGGCAATGACGTTGTCCAGTCGGCCCCACGCCTGAACCACGCCACGCACGGCGGCGGCGACGTCCTCCGCCTCCGCGGCGTCGCCGGTGATCGTCAGCAGCCGCTCACCCGCTCCGGCCGAAGCGGCGAAGGCGGCCAGCTTGCCCGCGTCACGTCCGGTGACCGCCACACGGTGGCCCTGCTTGAGGAGGGTACGGGCGGTGGCGGCACCGATTCCGGTCGATCCACCAGTGATCAGGGTGACGGGCTCCATCCAACGGCCTCCTCGGCGACGTGGTCTTCAGTTCCCCAAAACGCCTGCACTATACGTGGGGTGAGTCGCTGCCAGGTTGTCACGGCCGTACCGCAGCCCAGGCCGCCCGATCACCGCCCGTGCGAGCTCCCACGGGTAGGTGGTCCGGGCGGTCACTGGCCAAGCCGAGCCGCCGGCGGACTGCCCGCTGCGGCGGACCCTGGGCGGGCCGGTCACCTTGTCAGCCGGCGAGGGCTGGTCGTGGATTGACGGGCCCGGCCGCTGATGCCGTACAGTCGGCTTCTCCGACGCGGGGTGGAGCAGCTCGGTAGCTCGCTGGGCTCATAACCCAGAGGTCGC
>NZ_BAAALF010000152.1:0-12574 GCF_039528135.1 Kitasatospora nipponensis
CCGCCGCCGCCTCCTCGGTGCCGTCCTCGCTGCCGTCCGGGCCCACCGGCCCGCCTCCGCCTCCGCCGCCGCGCACCGTGGTCACCGGGCCGGGCGGTCCCGGCGGTGGTGGCGGCGGTCCGTGGTGGCGCCGGCGCCGGTCGCTGCTCATCGCGGCCGGGGTGCTGGTCGCCGCGGCGGTCGTCACGGTCGTCCTGGTGGAACGCCAGCCCAAGAGCAACAGCCACAGCAGCACCCTCGCGGCGCAGCAGGTGACCCTGCAGGCCGCCGCCGCACCGGGTCAGGACCCGTTCACCGGGTCGGTGGCGGTCGCCTCCGGCTCCGCGACCGCGTCGGGCTACGCCAGTGCCTCGGGCTACGCCACCGGCGGCGCGGCCACCGGTACCCCGTCGGGCGCGCTCTCCCCGGGCAGTGCCGGCACCGGCGCCAGCGGTGCGCAGAGCGTCGACGGCGGGTCCGTCGGGCTCTACGGCGGCACCGAGCACACCGCCAGCTGCGACGTCGCCCAGCTCTCCGACTACCTGACCACGCACGTCGACAAGGGCCGGGCCTGGGCCCAGGTCGAGGGCATCGCGTTCAGCGACCTGCCGACCTACCTGCACGCGCTCACCCCCGTGGTGCTGCGGGTCGACACCCGGGTGACCAACCACGGGTTCGTCAACGGCGCCGCCACGAGCTTCCAGTCCGTGCTGCAGGCCGGCACCGCGGTGCTGGTCGACGACCACGGCGTTCCGCGGGCCCGCTGCGCCTGCGGGAACCCGCTGCTGCCGCCGGTCGCCGACAGCACGGCGCCGCAGTACAACGGGGAGTCCTGGCCGTCCTTCCACCAGGAGGGGGTGGTCGTGGTGACGCCGGCGCCGGAGCCGGTGGGCAAGCTGGTGATGGTCGACCAGACCACCGGGACCTGGTTCACCCGCCCGGTCGGCGGCACCGGCGGCAGCGACACCCGCACCTCCTCGCCGAGCCGTCCGGCGAGCGCCCCGGCCTCCGGGTCCGCCTACTCCTCCAAGCCGGCCTCCTCGTCGGCCTCCAGTCCCTCGTACGGTTCCGGCTCCGCGTCCACGTCCGGGTCCGCCTCGGTCTCCACCGCAGGCGGCGGATCGTCCTCCGCCTCCGCCTACTCCTCCCCGGCCACCGGCAGCGGGCCGGCCTCGGGCGGCGAGTCGGCCGGCGGGGGCGGCCAGAGCGGCGCCTCCGGCGGCGGGGCGTACTCGCCCGCCGGCAACGGGAGCCCGAACTCCTGAGTGTTCCGAGCGGCCGGCTACGGGCTGTCGACGTCGACGTCGGTGCCCCGGGCAGTGCTGCTGACGGGGCGCACGGCGAAGCCCGGGACCCGGCCCGGGGCAGCCGGACGGCCCACCTTCCAGCGGAGCACAGGGCGCCGTGACCCGCACCCGGTGGGTGGGGAGGGCCGAAGTTGCCCCGGCTCCGCGGTCACCACATGCTGAGGAGACGGCCTCGGCGCGGACTCGCGCGGGCCTTCCGGACATCTCCCCTCCAGCACCGAGTGCAACGTCCTGCACGGAAGGAGGAGCCGTGGTCGACCAGTACCCCACCGAGCCCGCGAGCGGACGGCGCCGCGTGCTCGACCCCGCCCGCGACTGGCCGCTGGTGGCGGCCGCGGGTGCGGCGCTGCTGAGCTTCTTCATGCTCTTCGCCCCCTGGGTCTCGAGCGACTTCTTCAGCGTGGACGCCTTCGGCCAGGGCATGCAGGCGGCCGCACCGGCGCTGATCATCGTGATGGTCCTGGCGGTGGTCGGCCTGGTCTGCGTCGCGCTCGCCCGGGCGGACGGGAGGTTCGCGGCGATCGCGCTGATCCCGGCCTCCAACCTGCTGGTGCTCTACATCGTCGCCCTGGCCGACGTCTCGGACCTGGTGGACCTGAACAACCGGCTGGGCGCCGCCTCGGTCTCGGTGGGCGCCGGTGTCTGGATCGGCCTGGTCGCGGCTGCCGCGACCCTGCTGCTGGTGCTGCTGGGCGTCGTGCGGGCGCGGGCCGCCGCCGGGAGCCTCTCGACCACCCCGGAGGCCGACTCCGACGTCGGAACGCCGGCGGACACCCCGCCCCCGCCGGAGGCCGCACCACCGCAGGCCGCGTTCCCGGACGCTGCGCCGCCGCACCAGGGATCCGCTCGTCGCGGGAATCCCCCGCCGCCGGACACCCCCACTCCGCCCGTGCCCCCGCCTCCGCCGCCACCCCCTTCCGCGCCCGCACCGCCTCCGCCGCCGCCGAGCTAGGGCCTCGCGGCCGAGTCCGGGTACGGCTGCCGGAGCTCGACCGCCGGCAGGTAGCCGCCGGCGTCGGCCGGCCGCAGGCGGACTCCGGGGTACCCGTCGGGGTCGACCGCGGTCAGGACCTCCTCGGCCGGGTAGCCGAAGAGGTCCACGCCGGCCAGGACGACCGGGACGGCGGCGGCGGTGCACGGCGCCTGCTCCGAGCGGCGCAGCTCCACGGCGGCCAGCCCCCGCAGGTCCCGGGCACGGTCGTAGCGGTCCAGGGTGTCGCCGAGTGCGAACAGCTCCAGCCCCGCGTATTGGGCCGAGAACGCCCAGCGCGCGCCGCAGGTCCACGGCGCCACCCGGACGTCGGCCAGCGTGGCGACGGCCCACTGGGCCGCCCGTTCACAGCCGCCCAGCCGGAGCAGGCCGGCCCGTCCCGGCAGACGCAGGCCGGTTCCCGGCAGCAGCTCGAACATACCGGGATGGTGCCGGTCAACCGGGTTTCGCCGCAAGCGAATTGCCTGCGGGCGGTGGAATCGCCCGGCGGCCGGGCCGGGACCGCCGTTGAGCTCGGGGCTTTCCGTGTGGCGGGTCGCCGGGCCGGGGTCGCGCGCAGGGGCGTGCACGGCGTGAAGATCAGCGCGCCGGGTCCGTCACACCACGGTGCCGGGCATGTGCCTGTTGTGACGGCGAGCACCGTGCGATTACATCGGAATGCGGAGCGTGTGCATGACGACCTGCCCTCGTGGCGGATCGGTGCGGATGCCCAACAGTCCGACGGTTCATGGCAGATCAGTCCCGGTCGGGGCACCGGCGCGGTGGCCGGAAGTCGGGCGAGCGACATGACGAGCACGACGAGCAGGACGAAAGCGAGGCACCTGATGTCGATCGACACGAGCCCGGCGGATGCGCAGGAGCAGCAGCAGCTGAGCCTCAGTACCGCAGCGGCCCGCAATCTCGCCACGACGACCAAGTCCGCCCCCCAGATGCAGGGCATCAGTTCGCGCTGGGTGTCGAAGATGCTGCCCTGGGTGCAGGTGTCCGGCGGCACCTACCGGGTGAACCGCCGGCTCAGTTACGCGGTGGGCCGCGGCCGGGTGAGCTTCGTGCGCACCGGCGCCGAAGTGCGGGTGGTGCCGCCGACGCTGCGCGAGGTGCCGCTGCTGCGGGAGGTCGAGGACCAGGCCCTGCTGGAGCAGTTGGCGTCCCGGTTCACCCAGCGGGACTTCGCAGCGGGTGAGGTGCTGGTGGAGGCCGGCCGGCCGATGGACCAGGTGCTGCTGATCGCGCACGGCAAGGTGAATGCGATCGGCACCGGCAAGTACGGCGAGAGCGCGGTCGTCGGTTCGCTGGCGGACGGCGACCACCTCGGTGACGAGGCGCTCACCCAGGCCGACACGCCCTGGCCCTTCACCGTCCGGGCGGCCACCGCCGGCACCGTGCTCGCGCTGCCCTGGCCCGCCTTCCAGGAGTTGGCCGACCGTTCGGAGGAACTGCGGTCCAGGATCCTTCAGTTCATCTCGGACGCGCAGCAGTCGCAGAGCCCGCACGGCGAGGCGGAGATCGAGCTGGCGGCCGGCCACGAGGGCGAGTTCGAGCTGCCCGGCACCTTCGTCGACTACGAACTCGCACCACGCGAGTACGAGTTGAGCGTGGCGCAGACCGTGCTGCGGGTGCACAGCCGGGTCGCCGACCTCTACAACCAGCCGATGAACCAGATCGAGCACCAGTTGCGGCTCACCATCGAGGCGTTGCGCGAACGCCAGGAGCACGAGCTGGTCAACAACCGGGACTTCGGCCTGCTGCACAACGCCGACTACGACCAGCGGATCCAGACCCACAGCGGCCCGCCCACCCCGGACGACCTGGACGACCTGCTCAGCATGCGCCGCAACACCCAGTACCTCTTCGCGCACCCGCGCGCGATCGCCGCCTTCGGCAAGGAGTGCAGCCGGCGCGGCATCTACTTCGGTGGCATCGAGGTCGCCGGCCACCACCTGCCGGCCTGGCGCGGCGTGCCGCTGCTGCCCTGCGGCAAGATCCCGGTCACCGCCCAGCAGACCTCCTCGATCATCGCCGTGCGCACCGGTGAGGACAACGAGGGCGTGGTCGGCCTCTTCCAGACCGGCATCCCCGACGAGTACGAGCCCGGGCTCAACGTGCGCTTCATGGGCATCGACGAGAAGGCGATCATCTCCTACCTGGTCAGCGCCTACTACTCGGCGGCGGTCCTCATTCCCGACGCGATCGGCGTCCTGGAGAACGTCGAGGTCCGCCCGCGGGCCTGACCACCCATCGGGAGGGCGCTTCCCGACCGTCCGCCGGTCGCCGCCGACCGGATCCGACCCCGTGGCCGCACCGGCGGGAATACCGGCGAACGGTGGCCATCGGCGCCCCGCGCGTGATTACCTCGGGGGCATGGGAACTCAGGACCAGGCCATCGACCCCGACCCGGCCGGGCAGCCGGCCCTCGACCTCGCGGCGCTGCGCGCGGACACACCCGGCTGCGGGTCGGTGATCCACTTCAACAACGCCGGCAGCGGCCTGATGCCCCGGCCGGTGCTGAAGGCGATGATCGACCACCTGCAGTTCGAGGCGGAGGTCGGCGGCTACGAGGCCGCCACCGCGCGGGCCGAGCAGGTCCGCGACTTCTACACGGCGACCGCCGAACTCCTGGGCACCGGGCCCGACAACATCGCCTACGCCGGCAGCGCGACGGACGCCTACGCCAAGGCCCTGTCGGGGATCGACTTCCTGCCCGGCGACATCATCCTGACCACCCGCAACGACTACATCTCCAACCAGATCGCCTTCCTCTCGCTGGGCAAGCGCTTCGGGGTCGAGGTCGTGCACGCGCCCGACCACCCGGACGGCACCGGCGTCGACGTGGCCGCGATGGCCGCGCTGATGCGCGCCCGGCGGCCGCGGCTGGTCGCCGTCACCCACGTGCCGACCAACTCCGGGCTGGTCCAGCCGGTCGCCGAGATCGGCCGGCACTGCCGCGAGCTCGACCTGCTCTACCTGGTCGACGCCTGCCAGTCGGTCGGGCAGTTCGAGCTCGACGTCGAGCGGATCGGCTGCGACCTGCTCACCGCGACCCTGCGCAAGTTCCTGCGCGGTCCGCGCGGCTCGGGCTTCCTCTTCGCCTCCGACCGGGTCCTGAAGAGCGAGGCCGAACCGCTCTTCATCGACATGCGCGGCGCGCGCTGGGTGGCACCGGACCGCTACGAGCCGGTGGCCGGCGCGGCCCGCTACGAGGAGTGGGAGGTGCCGTACGCGAACGTGCTCGGTGCCGCGGCCGCCACCCGCTACGCGCTGCGGGTGGGACCCGCGGCGATCGCCCGGCGGACCCCCGCGCTGGCCGCCCTGCTGCGCGAACGGCTGGCCGCCGTCCCCGGGGTGCGGCTGCTGGACCGCGGGCCGGCGCCGGCCGCGCTGGTCACCCTGACGATCGAGGGCCGGCAGGCGGAGCCCGTCAAGCGCGCGCTGGACGCCCGCGGGATCAACTCCTCGCTCAGCTTCCGCGAGTACGCGCGCTTCGACTTCGCCGACAAGGAGGTGGAGTGGTGCCTGCGGCTGTCGCCGCACTACTACAACACCGAGGCGGAGGTGGAGACGGTCGCCGCCTCGATCGCCGAGCTGGTGGTCACCCGGCGCACCGCCGGCTGACCGCCCGCGGGGCTCCGGCAGGTCGGGACGGGGTCGAGCACGGGTCGGGGGCGGTGCCGAACCGGATGGCCAGGTCACCCCGGCCCGCCGTACCGTCGCGGTATGGAACTGCTCTCGGTCAACGTCGGTCGGCCCCGCCCCAACCCGTGGAAGGGACCGGCCAGTACCGGCATCGACAAGCGGCCGGCGGACGGCCCGGTGGCGGTGGCCGTCCCCGGGCCGAAGGGCACCGGCGAGGTCGGGCTGGCGGGCGACCGGGTCTACGACGTGAAGCACCACGGCGGTCCCGACCAGGCTCTCTACGCCTACGCCCGGGAGGACCTCGACGGCTGGGAGCCCGAGCTGGGCCGCCCGCTGGCCAACGGTGTCTTCGGCGAGAACCTCACCACCACCGGCGTCGACGTCAACGGGGCGCTGATCGGCGAGCGCTGGCGGATCGGGGAGCGGGTCGTCCTGGAGGTCTCCTGCCCGCGGATCCCGTGCGGCACCTTCCAGGGCTGGCTGGACCGCGGCGGCTGGATCAAGCGGTTCACCCGGGCCGGGCTGCCGGGCGCCTACCTGCGGGTGATCGTGCCGGGCGAGGTACGGGCCGGCGACCCGGTGGTCCTCGTGCACCGGCCCGCCCACGAGGTCTCGATCGCGCTGACCTTCCGCGCGCTCACCCTGGAGCCGCAGCTGCTGCCGCTGCTGCTGGCGGCCGACGCCCTGCCGTCCGAGGCCCGGGAGCTGGCCCTGCGCCGCACCGCCGGCTGACCCTCGCCGCGCCACCGGCCCGCCCCCGAGAGCGAGCACGTACCCCTACCCGAGCCGGCCCCCGCAATCCTGTCAGCGCGGGCCCCGCACCCCTCCCCAGCAGGAGGCTGTACCCGGACCCGAGCCGGGCCCGAGCCCGCCGGTCCAGCCTGACCCGGCGTCGGACGTGGCCGAACCCATTCCCCGCGCCGACGTGAAAGAGAGCACAGCGCGACCCTCTGTCTGAGCGGTTGCGGATCATGGCAGAATGACGGCAGTAGTAGTGACGTTCAGCGCACTCCGGGGTCGGTGAAAATCCGAACCGGCGGTTACAGTCCGCGACCCGTCCGCAGCCAGCGGCCGGTTGACCAGGTGAAATTCCTGGACCGACGGTTAAAGTCCGGATGGGAGGCGTGCGCGACGGATCGAGCGGTGCCGTGGATCCCCTTGCCGGGGTTCCGCGTTCGGGTACGACGGGCAACCGGCGGCCCCTCCTTCGGCGACGGGGGCAGGGCTTCGCCGAACGGTCCGGCACACCCGTACCCACACCTCCCGCTTCCGCCTCGACCTTCCCGCAGCAGTGCCGCCCCGGAGTCCGCGCCCCTAGTGCGAGGAGAACCCGGGTGTTCACCGGCATCATCGAAGAGCTCGGCGAGGTCGTCTCCATCGAGGAGTACGGCGACTCCTCGCGGATCCGTCTGCGCGGCCCGGTGGCCTGTACCGGTGCCCGGCACGGCGACTCCATCGCGGTCAACGGCGTATGCCTGACCGTCGTCGACACCCCTGAGGAACTGGCCGCGTCCAGTGGCGAGTTCAGCGCCGACGTGATGGCCGAGACGCTGCTGCGCTCCAGCCTGGGGGCGCTGCGCCCCGGTTCGCGGGTCAACCTGGAGCGGGCCATGGCGCTCGGTGCCCGGCTCGGCGGCCACCTGGTGCAGGGGCACGTGGACGCCACCGGCTCGCTGCTCAGCCGCTCGCCCGGCGAGCTCGACGGCGAGGGCAACCCCCGCTGGGAGGTGCTGCGCTTCGCCCTGCCGCAGAGCATCGCCCGCTACCTGGTGGACAAGGGCTCGATCACCGTGGACGGGGTGAGCCTGACCGTGGTCGAGGCCGCCGCCGACAGCTTCACGGTCAGCCTGATCCCCGCCACCCTGGCGCTGACCACGCTCGGCGTCAAGGCCGTCGGCGACCCGGTCAACCTCGAGGTGGACGTGCTGGCCAAGTACGTGGAGCGGCTGCTGGAGTCGCGGGCCGTGCCCGGCCTGACCGTCGCCTCCGCCGTCTCCTCGCTCACCACCGCCCCCGGCCTGACGCAGGACGCCTCGTGAACTGGCTCAACGGCATCGCCTTCTCGATATTCGGCGAGCATGTGAAGTGGACCGACATGATCGGGAACCTGATCGGCCTGGGCGCGCTGGCGCTCGGCTGGCGGCGCTCGATCTGGAGCTGGCCGGCCCAACTCCTCTCCGGCATCGTGCTCTTCGGCGCCTTCGCGTCCGGTCACCTGTCCGGTCTCGCGGGCAAGCAGGTGATCGTGATCGTCACCGCGCTCTGGGGCTGGTTCCAGTGGCAGCGCGGCCGCCGCGACACCGGTGAGATCGAGGTCCGGTTCGCCAACTGGACCGAGCGCGCCCTGCTGGTGGGGGCCACCGCGGCCGCCACCGTCGCGCTGGCCGAACTCTTCACCCACTACTCCTGGATGTCCTGGAGCCCGTGGTCGGACGCCTACATCTTCGTCGGCACGCTGGCCGCGATGGTGGCCCAGGCGCGCGGCTGGGTGGAGTTCTGGATCGCCTGGATCGCCGTCGACGTGGTCGGCGTCCCGCTGGCCTTCGACAACGGCTACGCCTTCTCCGGCCTGACCTACAGCATCTACTTCGTCCTGGTCCTGCTCGGCTTGCGCAGCTGGTGGCTGCGCAGCCGCGCCGTCCGTCGCACTCCCGCCCCGACCCTCCAAGGAGCCCCGGCATGAGCACCCACAGCCTCAGCAACGCCGACCTCGCGCTCGACCCGGTCGAGCGCCCCATCGCCGACATCGCGGCCGGCCGCGCGGTGATCGTGGTGGACGACGAGGACCGCGAGAACGAGGGCGACCTCATCTTCGCCGCCTCGGCGGCGACTCCCGAGCTGCTCGCCTTCACCATCCGCTACACCTCCGGCGTGATCTGCGTGCCGGTCACCCAGGCGGACGCCGACCGGCTCGACCTGCCGCCGATGACCCGGGTCAACCAGGACCGCAAGGGCACCGCCTACACCGTCTCGGTGGACGCCCGCGACGTCGAGGCCACCGGCATCTCGGCCGTCGACCGCGCGCTGACCGTCCGGCTGCTGGGCGAACCCTCCAGCACCGCGGCCGACTTCACCCGCCCCGGGCACGTCTTCCCGCTGCGCGCGGTGGACGGCGGCGTGCTGGCGCGCCCCGGCCACACCGAGGCCGGCGTGGACCTGGCCCGGCTGGCCGGCCTGCCGCCGGCCGCGGCGATCTGCGAGGTGGTCAACGACGACGGCACGATGGCCCGGCTGCCCGAGCTGGTCGCCTTCGCCCGCGAGCACGGCCTGGCGATCATCTCGATCGAGGACCTGATCGCCTACCGCCGGCGCACCGAGCTGCACGTGGACCGCGCCGCGGTCACCGCGCTGCCCACCGTGCACGGTGACTTCACCGCGGTCGGCTACCGCGGCACCCTCGACGGCACCGAGCACCTCGCGCTGGTGGCCGGCGGCCTGGACGAGCAGGGCCGGCTGCCGGACGGCGAGGACGTGCTGGTGCGGGTGCACTCCGAGTGCCTGACCGGGGACGTCTTCGGTTCGCTGCGCTGCGACTGCGGCCCGCAGTTGCAGGCCTCGCTGGCCAAGGTGGCCGAGGCCGGCCGCGGCGTGGTGCTCTACCTGCGCGGCCACGAGGGCCGCGGCATCGGGCTGGCGCACAAGCTGCGCGCCTACGAGCTCCAGGAGCAGGGCCGTGACACCGTGGACGCCAACCTCGACCTGGGCCTGCCCGCCGACGCCCGCGACTACAGCATCGGCGCCCAGATGCTCACCGACCTGGGCGTGCGCTCGCTGACGCTGCTGACCAACAACCCCGAGAAGCTGGCCGCGCTCACCGACCACGGCCTGAAGGTCAAGGGCCGCGAGCCGATCCCGGTGGAGGCGGGCGAGCACAACCTCGCCTACCTGCGCACCAAGCGCGACCGGATGGGCCACGACCTGCCGTGGCTGGGCTGAACCCCGTCCGAACCGAGTCCGAACCAAGCCTGAACCACCCGTACGAGAGGACAAGCAAGTGAGCGGCCACGGAGCCCCCCAGCTGACCGTCAAGAACGCCCAGGACCTGCGGGTGGCGGTGATCGCCGCCCAGTGGCACACCCAGGTGATGGACGGCCTGCTGAACGGTGCCCAGCGCGCCCTGAAGGAACTGGGGATCGAGGAGCCGACCATCATCCGGGTCCCGGGCACCTTCGAGCTGCCGGTGGCGGCCAAGCAGCTGGCCGAGCGCGGCTACGACGCGGTGATCGCCCTCGGGGTGGTCATCCGCGGCGGCACCCCGCACTTCGACTACGTCTGCGAGGCCGCCACCCTGGGCCTCACCCAGGTCAGCGTCAACACCGGCGTCCCGATCGGCTTCGGCGTGCTGACCTGCGACAACGAGCAGCAGGCGCTGGACCGCGCGGGGCTGCCGGACTCGGCCGAGGACAAGGGCCACGAGGCGGTCACCGCCGCGGTGGCCACCGCGGCCACGCTGCGCGCGGTCTCCGAGCCCTGGCGCTGACCGCCGGGCGGACGCGGCGGGTGGGGGTGTCCAAGTGCGGCGTCCACGCACCGGGACACCTCCCACCCGCCGTGGGTTTCCCCGTATGGTGAAACCCATCATGGCATCGAAGACATTCGAGGAGCTCTTCGTCGAGCTCCAGCAGAAGGCCGCCACCGGCGACCCCGCGTCCTCGCGTACCGCGCAACTCGTCCAGCAGGGCGTCCATGCGATCGGGAAGAAGGTGGTCGAGGAGGCCGCCGAGGTGTGGATGGCGGCCGAGTTCCAGACCACGGAGCAGACCGCCGAGGAGATCTCGCAGCTCCTCTACCACCTTCAGGTGATGATGATCGCCCGCGGGCTCACCCTCGACGACGTCTACGCCTACCTCTGACCGTCCGACCCCGTCCGACCCCGCACCACCTCGACCCCGCACCACCCGGGCCCGAGCGCCCGGCCGGCACCACCCCATCCGCGACCAAGCGAAGGATCTTCCTCTCATGCTGCGCATCGCCCTCCCCAACAAGGGTTCGCTCTCGGGTCCCGCGGCGGAGATGCTGCATGAGGCCGGCTACCGCCAGCGCAAGGACCCCAAGGAACTGGTGCTGGTCGACCCGGAGAACCAGGTCGAGTTCTTCTTCCTGCGCCCGCGCGACATCGCGGTCTACGTCGGCTCCGGCCGCCTGGACATCGGGATCACCGGCCGTGACCTGCTGCTGGACTCGGCCTCCAACGCCGAGGAGATCCTCGCCCTCGGCTTCGGCGGCTCGACCTTCCGCTTCGCCGGTCCGACCGGCTCGCCCAAGGACGTCCAGGGCCTGCAGGGCCTGCGGATCGCCACCTCCTACACCGGCCTGGTCGAGCAGCACCTGGCCGAGCACGGCGTGAGCGCCACCGTCACCAAGCTCGACGGCGCGGTGGAGACCGCGGTGCAGCTGGGCGTGGCCGACGTGATCGCCGACGTGGTGGAGACCGGCACCAGCCTGCGCAACGCCGGCCTGGAGATCTTCGGCGAGCCGATCCTGGTCTCCGACGCCGTGGTGATCCGGCCCAAGGGCGCGGGCGAGGACCCCCGGGTCGACCAGTTCCTGCGCCGCCTGCAGGGCGTCCTGGTGGCCCGCCGCTACGTGCTGATGGACTACGACATCCGGGCCGAGAAGGTCACCGACGCGGTCGCGCTGACGCCGGGCCTGGAGTCGCCGACCGTCTCGCCGCTGCACACCGAGGGCTGGGTGGCGGTGCGCTCGATGGTGCTCCGCAAGGAGGCCCAGCGGATCATGGACGACCTCTGGGCGATCGGCGCCCGCGGCGTCCTGGTCACCAACATCCACGCCTGCCGGCTCTGAGCCCTCGCGCTCGTCCGCCCCGCCCGCTCGTCCCGTTCCGTCCTGACCGCTGTTCCGCTGGGAGTACCACCGCCGTGCCGCCTGCCACCGACCTGCCCACGCTGCCGCTGACCTGGGCACCGCGCCGCAACCGCGCGGTGCTGCTGCCGGCGAGCGGACTGCTGCTGGTGGTCTTCGGTGGCATGGCGGTGCTGCTGCCGGCCAGCTGGCAGCTGAACGACCGGATCATGCTCAGCTTCCTGGGGCTGGTCTTCGCCGGGGTCGGCCTGATGCTGGCCCGCCCCCGGGTGGACGCCGACGAGCAGGGGATCACCGTGGTGAACTTCCTGCGCACCCGGCGGCTGCAGTGGGCCGAGATCGTGCGGGTCAACCTCCGTCAGGGCGACCCGTGGGTCACCCTCGACCTGGCCGACGGCACCTCGCTGGCCGCCGTCGGCATCCAGCCGGGCGGCGGCCGCGACCAGGCGGTGCGGGCCGCCCGCGGCCTGCGCGACCTCACCGAGGCGCGCGGCGCGACCGCCGCGGCGGAGGTGGTCTGAGCCGCGCCGCGGGCCCGCCACCGGGGCCGGCGGTGCTGCCCCCGGCACTCGAACAGGTATCGTCTACGCTGGTAAAGCCGGGGCAAAGCCGCCCCGCCCGCCCGCGACCGGAGGAGTGAGCTCTCCCCTCGATGGACGATCCGTCCGGTAGTACCCCCGCCGCCTTTCTCCTGACGCCCGGAGAGCAGGCGGCGCTGTGATCACGGCCTGGCTGCTGCTCTTCGCGGCCCTCCTGCTCATCCTCGCCAACGGCCTCTTCGTGGCCGCCGAGTTCTCCTTCGTGACCGTGGAGCGCGGGCCGGTCGGCCGCGGCGCCCGAG
>NZ_BAAALF010000152.1:12584-20148 GCF_039528135.1 Kitasatospora nipponensis
GTGTTCTCCTGCGTGCCGGGGGAGCGGGGCGCGCCCGCCCCCCCCGCCGAAGCCGGCGACCGCCGTGCGATCGGCCTGCGCAAGGCGCTGCGCCGGCTCTCCTTCGAACTCTCCGGCGCCCAGCTCGGCATCACCGTCACCTCGCTGGTGGTCGGCATGCTCGCCGAGCCGGCGCTCTCCCGGCTGCTCAGCCCGGTGGTCACCGCGCTGGGCGTGCCCGCCTCGGCCGCCACCGGGATCGCGGTGCTGGTCGGCCTGCTGCTGGCCACCGTGCTGCAGATGGTGATCGGCGAGCTGGTCCCGAAGAACTGGGCGATCTCCCGCCCGCTGCAGGTGGCCCGCGCGGTCGCCGCCCCGCAGCGCGCCTTCACCGCCGCCTGCCGGCCGGTGATCAGCGTGCTCAACGGCACCGCCAACCGGCTGGTGCGGGCGCTGGGCCTGGAGCCCACCGAGGAGCTCGCGCACGCGCACACCCCCGGCGAGCTGGCGTTCCTGGCCCGGCACTCGGCCAAGGCCGGGGCGATAGCGCCGGACGCCGCGCTGCTCTTCGTGCGCACCCTGAGCCTGGCCGACCTGACCGCCGAGAGCGTGATGACGCCGCGGGTGGACGTGGCCGCCCTCCACCAGGACGCCACCGCCGCCGACGTCGTCAACCTCACCCGGGCCACCGGCTTCTCCCGCTTCCCGGTCTACCGCGGCAGCCTGGACGAGGTCACCGGCACGGTCACCCTCAAGGACGCGCTCGGCGTGCAGAGCGCCCGGCGCACCGCGGTGACGGTGGCCCACCTGGCCGGCCCGCCGCTGCTGGTCCCCGAGACGCTGCCCGCCGAGCGGCTGCTCGAGCAGCTCCGGCACCGCCAGCCGATGGCCATCGTGATCGACGAGTACGGCGGCACGGCCGGCGTGGTGACGCTGGAGGACATCGTGGAGGAGATCGTCGGCGAGGTCCGCGACGAGCACGACCCCGGCGCCACCCCCGAGTTGCTCGCGCTGCCGGCCGCCGGTGGCCGGTCCGCCTGGCTGGCCGACGGCCGGGCCCGGCTCGACCAGCTGGAGTCGATCGGCCTGGACGCCCCGCACGGCCCCTACGAGACGCTGGCCGGCCTGCTGGCCGACCTGCTCGGCAAGATCCCCGAGGCCGGCGAGCAGGTCGAGCTGCCCGGCTGGGAGCTGACCGTGCAGGCGGTCGACCGGCACCGCACCACCCGGGTGCGCCTGGTGCGCACCGCGGGCGGGCAGGGGCAGCGATGATCGCCCTCCAGCTCTTCGCCGCGCTCCTGCTGCTGCTGGGCAACGCCTACTTCGTCGGTGCCGAGTTCGCGGTCATCTCGGTGCGCCGCAGCCAGATCGAGCCGTTGGCCGACGCCGGCGACCGCCGGGCGCGCACCGTGCTGCACGCGCTCAGCAACGTCTCGGCGATGCTGGCCGCCGCCCAACTGGGCATCACGGTCTGCTCGCTGCTGCTCGGCGCGCTGGCCGAGCCGACCATCGCGCACCTGCTGGAGGGGCCCTTCCACGCGATCGGCCTGCCGGGGCTGCTGATCCACCCGATCGCCTACGCCCTGGGGCTGGCCCTGGTGGTCTTCCTGCACATGGTGATCGGCGAGATGGTGCCCAAGAACGTCGCGCTGGCCGCCCCCGAGCGGGCCGCGCTCTGGCTCGGCCCGCCGCTGGACCGCCTCGCGCGGCTGCTCGGTCCGGTGATCCGCCTCCTCAACGCCTTCGCCAACCTGGTGCTGCGGACCTTCAAGGTCGAGCCCAGGGACGAGGTGGAGTCGGTCTACACCACCGAGCAGCTGCTCTGGATCCTCGCCGAGTCGCGGGCAGCGGGCCTGCTGGCGGAGGGCGAGCAGGAGCGGCTGGAGGACGCGCTGGAGCTCGGCCGCCGTCCGGTGGCGGAGGTGCTGCTGCCGCTGGGGACGCTGGTCACCGTGCCGGCCTCGGTGACGGCCCGGCAGATCGAGGAGCACGCGGTGGCCACCGGCTTCTCGCGCTTCCCGGTGGTCGACGGCGCCGGCGCCATCCTCGGCTACCTGCACGTCAAGGACGTGCTGGAGGCGGAGGACCCGGACCTGCCGATCCCGGTACGGCTGTGGCGCCCGATCACCGTGGTGGGGGAGCGGACCCCGCTGGACGACGCGCTGGCCGCGATGCGCCGGGCCGCCGCGCACCTGGCGGCGGTGACCGGTGCGGACGGGCGGATGCTGGGCCTGGTCACGCTGGAGGACGTGCTGGAGGAGCTGGTCGGCGAGATGCACGACCCGGACCACCGGCAGCTCGCCGGCGGCTGACGGGGCCGCCGGGCGGCGACGGCCGGCAGGCGAGCGGGGCAGGGCCGGTCGCCCCGGCCGGGCGGTGCGGCTACCCCCGGCCGTCGATCAGCTCGCCGTAGGCCTGCACGAGGTCGGGCAGCCGCAGGGTGGCCAGGTCCTCGCGCCCGGGCAGCTGGCGGGCCAGCGAGAGCCGCAGGTCGCGGTAGGCGCAGGACTTCTCGTAGAGCGTGCGGATGAACCGCCCGTTGCCCAGCTCGTCGATCCAGCCCTCGCCGACCACGTGCGCGCAGATGCTGGCCAGCTCGTCGGCCGCGTCCTCGTCCCAGGCGTCGCCGTCCCGCGCCGCCAGCGCGCTGCCGATCGCGGTCAGTTCGGCCGGGCGGTAGCTGGGGAAGTCCACCCGGGTGGTGAAACGGGAGTTGAGACCGGGGTTGGTCGCCAGCAGGCGGTTCATCCCCTCGGGGTAGCCGGCCAGGATCACCACTAAACGGTCGCGGTTGTCCTCGGCCCGCTTGAGCAGCACCTGCAGCGCCTCGTCCCCGTACGCGTCGCCCTTGCTGTAGCCGGAGTTGGCCAGGCTGTACGCCTCGTCGATGAAGAGCACGCCGTCCAGCGCGGAGTCGATCAGGTCGTTCGCCTTGACCGCGGTCTGGCCGAGGAACTCGCCGACCAGGTCGGCTCGCTGGGCCTCCACCAGGTGGTCGCCCGAGAGCAGCCCCAGCGCGTGGAAGACCCGGCCCAGGATCCGTGCCACGGTGGTCTTGCCGGTGCCGGACGGGCCGGAGAAGACGAAGTGCCGCTTCGGCGGCTGGACCGGCAGGCCCTGCTCGGCCCGCAGGCCCGCCATCCGCAGCTGCGCGGAGAGCGCGCGGACCTGGCGCTTGACCGGATCCAGCCCCACCATCTGCTCCAGCGCGGCCAGCGCGGCGTCCAGTTGGCGGCGGCCGTCGGCGCTCGTCTCGGGGCCGAGCCGGGCCGGCACCGCGGGGGCCGCGCTCTCCCGGACCGCTGCGCCCACCGGCGCCGCCTCGCCCTCGCCGGCGCCCTCCGCCGCGCCCGCCCCGGACCGCTCGGCCACCGTCGGTCGGTCGGCCGCCTGGTCCGTCAGCTGGTCGGCCAGCTCGTCGGCGAACTGGTCGGCCAGCTGGAGCGGGCCGGCGTCCGGTCCGTCGGGGTAGCCGGGATCGCCGTCCGGGTACCCGGCGGTGGCCTCGGCGTACCCACCGTCGGGGAAGCCGCTCTCCTGGTAGCCGGGCTCGGGGTACGCGGGCTCGGGGTAGCCCGGGTCCGGGTACTCGCCGTAGCCGGCCTGCTCGACGGCGCAGCCCGGGCCGGTGCCGTCGATCAGGTCGAGCGTGGCGGCGTCGATCCCCTCGCCCAGGCCCTCGCCGGCGCCGAAGCCGGGCAACTCCTCGAGCAGGCCCAGGCCGTCCTCGGCGGCAATCGCGGCGAGCCGGGCCGCGGTGTCCATGAAGGCCGGGTCGGCCCGGTGCACCGCCCGGTAGAGCGGCAGCGCGGCCGCGCTGCGCCCCGCGCCCTCGTAGGCCCGGGCCAGCCAGTAGCGCAGTTCCTTGCGCTGCGGCTGCTCGGAGCGGCAGCGGGCCAGCGAGGCGGCCAGCGGGGTCTGCGCCTGGGCGCACATGTCGAGGCGCACCCGGGCCATGCCGCCGAAGAGGCCGGCCTCGATGCCGAGCAGCGCGTCGTCGAGCAGCTGGTCGGTGTCGCGGATCAGCTGCTCCCAGTCCTTGAGCAGGTAGGAGCGGCAGGCGTGCAGGAAGCGCACCGAGGGGTCCTGGTCGGCCGGCGGGCACTGGCCCATCGCCCGGTCCAGCTCGGTCAGGTGTCGGCCGTCCAGCCAGTGCGAGGCGTGCGCCAGCGCCAGGTCCCGGCTGTCCTCGAGCACCGGCTGCACCCACCAGCCGAGCCAGTACCAGGAGCTGAGCGGGCGCTGGTGGCGGCGGCGCTGCTCGCCGAAGCGTTTGCGGTGGCGGTGCATGGCCAGCAGGGCGCCGGAGGTGTCGCAGCGCAGCGCGTGCAGGCCGAGCCAGGCGTCCGCCATGGCGGGGTCCAGCCGCACCGCGGTACGGAACTCCTCCTCGGCGCGGGCGTAGGCACCGGCCGTGTAGGCGTCCATGGCTCGCAGCCAGGCCCGGTCGGCCGGGCCGTGCGGGCCGGTGCTTCCGGCACTGTCGACAGTGGTCACTCACGCCCCCCGTGGTGTGCACCGAGGCCCGGTCGATGGCGTGTCAGCGCCGCGCCCCCGGGACGCATACGCGCCTGTGAGGAATCGTACCGGCGCCGGGCTGATCCGGAAGGGTCCCGCGCGGGTCCAAATCGGCCGTGTGCGTCGACCGTTGGCGTACTGACGGCTTGTCGGGGGCGCGCGCCGGTGATCCGCACGGCGCAACGGCACCTCCGGCTCAGGGGGGAACGAGCCGGAGGTGCCGAGTCTGGGGGCGATCTAGTTGCGGGATCAACTAACTTCGCTCGAGGCGAGAACTTAGTCGCTCGCCCGACCCTGGTCAAGCGGCCGCTTAGGGGACGGTGCGCGGTTCGGGCGGCCGGTCCGGCCGTCCACCGTGAACTGCGCGAACGGTCGGCTGGGGTCCCGGGCGAAGTGCGCGGCCTCGGCCGCCGACCAGCGCTCCCAGAAGGCGGCGAGCTGCGGACCGTCGCGAAGGAGCCCGCGGGCCCGGGCGTCGGCGGCCGGCAGCTCCATCCAGATCAGCGCCGCCAGGTGCGGACGCAGCGCGCGGCGGCCGGCGCCCACGCCCTCGATCAGCACAACGGGCGCGGGCGGGATCTCGCGCGCCCCCCGGAACTCGCGCGCCACCCAGTCGTACGCCGGGTAGCGGGCCGGCTCGCCGCGGCCCAGCGGCGCCAGGACCCAGTCGGCCAGCCGCCCGGTCCACTCGAACAGCTCCCGGTGGGTCGCCAGGTCGTCCAGGTGCACCACCGGCGCCCCGCCCAGCTCCCGGGCCAGCCGCCCGGCGAAGGTGGTCTTGCCGGAGCCCGCGTGGCCGTCGACCGCGACGAGCCGCACCGGCCCGCAGGACGGCGCCGGCGCGCGCAGCCGCTCGGCGAGGGCGGGCAGGCCGTCGGTTGGGGCGGGCAGACCGGCGGGAAGATCCATCCCGCCACTGTACGGGCGCCGTGCCCGCTCACACGGGGCGCAGCCCCAGGTCACAGCCGTCCACGCGGACGGGTGCGGCGCGGGTGGGTCGTGACGAGCGGGCCAGGATCGGGCATACTCGCATCGCCAGATGTGAACGCCCGTTCACCGCGACCCGGTCGCGGGTGGTCACCCATCCCAGCGCCGCGCCGGACACCCCGGGGCCCCTATCAGGAGGCGACCCACCCTCATGAACGCCGCACCCCCCAAGCCCGTGGATCGCCAGCTGCCCAGCGACGAGGCGCGCGAGCTGCTCGCCCTCACCCGTGACCTGGTGCACCGCGAGCTGCTCCCGCGGGCCGCCGAGGACGAGGCGGCCGGCCGCTTCCCGCGCGACGTCTTCCGCACCCTGGGCGAGGCCGGTCTGCTCTCGCTGCCCTACCCGGAGGAGCACGGCGGCGGGGACCAGCCCTACGAGGTCTACCTGCAGATAGTGGAGGAACTCGCGGCGGGCTGGCTCGCGGTGGGCCTGGGGGTCAGCGTGCACACCCTCTCCTGCCACGCGCTGGCCACCTTCGGCAGCCAGGAGCAGCGCGACCGCTGGCTGCCCGACATGCTGGGCGGCGGCATGCTCGGCGGCTACTGCCTCTCCGAGCCGCAGTCCGGCTCCGACGCGGCCGCGCTGCGCACCCGCGCGGACCGCGAGGACGACGACTACGTGATCCGCGGCACCAAGGCCTGGATCACCCACGGCGGCCAGGCCGACTTCTACAGCGCGATCGTGCGCACCGGCGTGGACGGCCCGCGCGGCATCTCCTGCCTGCTGGTGCCCGGTGACGCCGACCAGCTCTCGTCCGCGCCGCCGGAGCACAAGATGGGCATGAACAGCTCGCCCACCGCCCAGCTGCACTTCGACGGCGTGCGGGTCGGCACCGACCGGCTGATCGGCGAGGAGGGCCAGGGCTTCCAGATCGCGCTCGCCGCGCTGGACTCGGGCCGCCTGGGCATCGCCGCCTGCTCGATCGGCCTGGCCCAGGCCGCGCTCGACCTCGCGGTCGAGTACGCCGGCACCCGGCGCCAGTTCGGCCGCCCGATCGCCGACTTCCAGGGGCTGTCCTTCATGCTCGCGGACATGGCCACCCAGGTCGAGGCCGGCCGCGCGCTCTACCTGTCGGCGGCCCGCCGCCGCGACGAGGGGCTCGCGTTCTCCAAGGAGGCGGCGATGGCCAAGCTGTTCTGCTCCGACACGGCGATGCGGGTGGCCACCGACGCGGTCCAGGTGCTGGGCGGCTACGGCTACACCCAGGACTTCCCGGCCGAGCGCTTCATGCGCGAGGCGAAGCTGCTGCAGATCGTCGAGGGCACCAACCAGATCCAGCGCCTGGTGATCGGCCGTCACCTCACCCAGGGCTGAGGTCCGGGCCGTACGGGCCGACGTGGTAGTTCCGGCGGGGCGGGGTCACCGGGTTCGGTGGCCCCGCCCCGCCGTTCGGGCTCGGTTCGGCTCGGCTCAGCGCCGGGCCAGCCGCTGCTGCGGCAGCCGGTTCCGCGCCGGCTCGCTGCGCGGGCCGCTCACGTGCGAGAACGGCTGGGTCCGCCAGTCGAGTTGGGCCGGCAGCGTGAGCAGCGCGGCGAGCACGTCCGCGGGTCCGGCGCCCGGCGGCGGCGCGCACTCCGGCAGGTCGTCGGCCGCCAGCCCCGAGCCGGGACAGAGCGCGGGCGAGAACGGGTGCCAGGCGGTCCGCAGCACCGCGTGCTGCGGCAACTGCTCCTCGTCGCCCACCAGGGCGATCGGGCGGCGGCACTCCGGGCAGTGCACGCGGATGATCTCCCAGGTCTCGGGCTCACCGGGGTCGTTGCCGGCGGCGAAGCCGAGACCCGGGGAGAGATCCTCGCCCTCCGGGTCGTCGTGCGAGGTCAGGGCGCTGTCGGCGCCGAGGGCGCGCTGTTCAGCGAAAGGCATGTGATCCCCCTTGGATCGGGCCGGGCCAACACGGCCGGGGCCACCAGCAGCCTTTCCCACCGCGACGGCCTCATAACCCTGCAGGTGGACGCAGGGTGATGCATCGTTCTGTGGCCTTCGCCACACCTCTCTTTGTGGCTCGGTTCGCCTCCGGGCGCTCCTGGCCCGGTGTCGACGGTCGGCGGGCGCTGCGCTCCCTCGTTCCTCGGTTGCTTG
>NZ_BAAALF010000153.1:0-20127 GCF_039528135.1 Kitasatospora nipponensis
GCTGAGCCTGATCGTCGGCTGAGTCCCGCCACCGGGCCCCGGGCCCCGAGCCACCGCGAAGGCCGCGAGGTGACCCCACCTCGCGGCCTTCGCCGTTCGCGTCCCCGAGCCCGGGGCTCAGCGGCCACGCCGCCCCGGGCCGCGGATGATCAACCCGGTGGCGGGGCTGCCTAGGATGGGCCCCGCGAAAGGGGGATCCATGAACGACATCAACGTCCGACCCGAGGGCCTGCGCACCACCTCGGCCTCGGTGCGCACCACCTCCGGGCAGCTGGCCCCGAAGGCCGGCCACTGGCTGGACGCCAGCTTCGCGGCGCAGGCCCCGTACACCGGCTGGGAGTCCGCCGGCGCGCTGAACGACGCGGCCAACGCCTGGCAGACGCACATCGCCTCGGTGGTCCAGCAGTTGCAGACCTACGCCGACCAGATCGACCAGTCCGCGAACGCCTACGACGCGGTCAACCAGGAGGCCACCCGCCGCTTCAACCAGGCGCTGAGCGACCTGAACGCGGGGAGCTGACGATGGTCACCCTCGGACAGCTGGCGAACGCCGACCAGGGCGCGATGCAACGGGCCGCCGGCGGCTGGATGGCCCTCTCCAAGGAGGCCTGGCAGGCGGTCAACGACATCCACGACAACGGGGTGGACCCGCTCAAGAGCAACTGGCAGGACCGGGTGGGCCAGTCCGCCGGGCAGAAGCTCGCCGAGCAGGCCCGGATCCTGGAGGCCGGCGCGGACGTCATGCGCGGCGTGGCGATGGTGCTGGACGGGCTGGCGGCCAGCACCGGCTACGCGCAGAGCACGCTGAACAGCGCGCTCGACCTGGCCCGCGGCTGCAACCTGGTGGTGGACCTCGCCCAGGGCGTCGTCGTGCCGGGGCCCGGCCAGCTGAGCCCCGACGACCGCGAGCAGATCTCGCAGGTCGACCGGCTGCTGGCCGAGGCGCAGCGCGAGGCCACCCAGGCCGACCGGCAGGCCGCCGCCGAACTGCGCAAGCTCGGCGCGGCCACCTGCCTGACCGATCCGGACGCCGCGCTCAACCAGTACCAGAACGAGGCCTCGCGCACCGAACTGGCCATGTACCAGGGCGACATCCCCACCGGTGCCGACCCCGCGACGGTCGCCGCCTGGTGGCGGGCGCTGACACCGGCCCAGCAGCAGCAGCTCCAGCTCTCCGAGCCGGTGGCGCTGGCCGGCCTCGACGGCATCCCCGACAGCGTCAAGCTGGACCTGCGCGGCGGTCCGGACGCCAAGTACGACCGGGTCAAGCTGGTGCAGTGGACGCTGGACCACTGGAACGACGACAGCACCAACGTCTTCGACGACAACTGCACCAACTTCGCCTCGGAGGCCCTGGCGGCCGCCGGCGTCCAGTACAAGGGCGACTGGACGCTGGACGGCGACGGCTGGGGCAAGGGCGGCCAGAGCGGCTGGAACTGGCTGGACGCGCACGACCACTCGCACACCGCGAGCTGGGCGGCGGCGCAGAACATGCACGACTTCATGGTCGGCAACGGCGGCCAGGAGATCCCGCCGGACCAGGTGAAGCCGGGCGACCTGGTGTACTACGAGGAGGACTCCGACCAGGACGGCCAGGACGGCAAGGGCGTCATCCACCACACCGCGATCGTCACCGCGGTCACCCCGGACGGCGACATCCGCTACACCCAGCACAGTGGTGACATGCAGAACGGCTCGATCGGCGGGCGGATGGACGCCTTCCAGGAGGGCCGCGGCCACCAGAAGCTGCACTTCGTCCGCGTCCAACCGAACTGGTACTGATGACCACCTCACACCTCCCGCACCCGACCGCCGCCGCGCCCGCGCCCGCCCGGCTGCGCTACCCCCTGCTGCTGGGAGCCGCCGGGCTGCTGCTCAGCGGCTTCGCGATCTGGGCCGACGGGCACTTCGTCGACGACGTGCTGCGGCACTGCCGGAACAGCGCCGGCCTGCCGGTGTCCGGTGTCGTGGCGGCCTGGGCCGGGCTGGCGGCCGGGCTGCTGGCCGTGCTCTGGCTGGGCCGCCACCTGGTGACCCGGCGCATCGCACCCCGCGCGCGGGCGGCGGTGGGCGTGCTGCTGGCGGTCAGCGTGCTGCCGCTGCTCGTGCAGGGCATCGCCGTCACCAGCGCGCTGCACGACAGCGGCCCGCGGCCCAGCCCCTGCTTCGGGCTCGCCGCACCGCGGAGCTGAGGCGGGGCCCCGGCCCCCGCGCCCCGGCGCCCGGCCCCCGGTCCGTCAGGCCTCGGCCGGCACCGGGTCGGCCACGGCCGGGGCGGCCGCCCGGGCCGTGGCGGCCGGGGTGCCGCCGTGCAGCGGGACCTCGCGGATGAAGAGCACCACCACGAAGGCCGCCAGGACGAACGGGGTGGCGACCAGGAAGACCGTGCCGACCCCGTGCCCGAAGGCGTCGGTGACCAGCGGCACCAGCGGCGCGGGCAGCGTGTGCAGGTCGGGGATCTGCCCGCCGCCCAGCGCCTGCCCGCCGGCCGCCGGCAGGTGCGCGGCCCGCAGGTTCTCGCCCAGGTAGGCGGTGACCCGGCTGCCCAGCAGGGCGCCGAGCGCGGAGACGCCCATCGCGCCGCCCATCGTGCGGAAGAACGTGACGGCCGCACTGGCGGTGCCCAACTCCTTGGCCGGGACGGTGTTCTGCACCGCGAGCACGAGGTTCTGCGAGGTCAGGCCGAGGCCGACGCCGGTCAGCGCCATGGAGAAGGCGAGCGAGCCGTAGCCGGTGTCGGCGCGGGCGGTGCCCAGCAGCAGGAAGCCGACGGTCAGCAGGAAGGTGCCGGCCACCAGGAACATCTTCCACCTGCCGTACTTGGTGATCAGCCGGCCGGCGACGGCCGAGGAGATCGCCAGGCCCAGGATCATCGGCAGGGTCAGCATCCCGGCCATGGTGGGCGTCCTGCCGCGGGCCAGCTGGAAGTACTGGCCCAGGAAGGTGGTGGTGCCGTACATCCCGATGCCCACCAGCGCGCTGGCGGCGGCGGCCAGGCTCACCGTGCGGTGCCGGAAGAGCGTGAGCGGGATGATCGGCTCGGCCGCCCGGCTCTCGGTCAGCACGGCCAGCGCGCCGAGCAGCAGCCCGCCGCCGACCATCGCCGCGCTCTGCCAGGAGGCCCAGGCGTAGTCCTTGCCGGCCAGCGTGACCCAGATCATCAGCAGGCTCACCGCGCCGGCGATCAGCAGCGCGCCCAGGTAGTCGATCGTCGCCCGGCGCCGGACCACCGGCAGGTGCAGGGTGCGCTGCAGGACCACGATGGCGATCAGCGAGAAGGGGATCCCGACGTAGAAGCACCAGCGCCAGCCGAGCCAGGGGGTGTCCACGATGACGCCGCCGATCAGCGGTCCGCCGATCGTGGCGAGTGCGAAGACGGCACCGAAGTAGCCGCTGTAGCGGCCGCGTTCGCGCGGCGGGACCATCGCCGCCAGGCAGATCTGGCCCAACGCCACCACCCCGCCCGCGCCCACGCCCTGCAGCACCCGGCAGGCGATCAGCTGGCCGGTGTTCTGCGAGAGGCCGGCCAACGTGGAGGAGAGGATGTAGATCACCAGCGCCACCTGCACCAGCAGCTTCTTGCTGACCAGGTCGGAGAGCTTGCCCCAGATCGGGGTGGAGGCGGTGAGCGAGAGCAGCGCCGCGGTGATCACCCAGGTGTAGGCGGACTCGCCGCCGTGCAGGTCGGTCAGGATCCGCGGCAGCGCGTTGGAGACGATCGTCGAGGAGAGCACCGCCACGAAGAGGCCGATCAGCAGCCCGGACAGCGCTTCGAGGATCTCGCGGTGCGTCATCGGGCGGTCGGCGGCGCTCGCACCGGGGCCGGTGCGAGCCGTTGGGGTGCTGGTCATGGCAGTCCTTCGGCCGGGTTGCGGCGAGCTGGGAGGGGGCGGCGAGCCAAGGAGTTCGTTGCCTTGGGCAACCATATCGAAAGATGGTTGACCCAGGCAACCATCTTCTTCCAGGGACTCCGCTCCCCCAGCCGTCAGAGATCCTGCTCCGGCAGGCTCGACTTCTGGTCCACCGTGGCCACCGTCTCGTTGAAGCGGCCCAGCAGGACGGCGAAGCGCGCCAGGTCCTGCGCCTCCCAGCTGCCGAGCATCTCGCGGAACGAGGCGAGCCGGGCGTCGTGCGCCAGGCGGTAGCGCCGCCAGCCGTCCTCGGTGAGCGAGACGAGCGAGACCCGGCCGTCCAGCGGGTCCGACTCGCGGGCCACCAGGTCGAGTTCCTCCAGCGCCTTGATCTGCCGGCTGATCGTCGCCTTGCCGACCCCGAAGTGCGCGCCCACGTCGGTCACCCGGACCTGGCCGACCTCGTACAGGTACGCCAGCAGGCTGTAGGCCATCCCCTCCAGCTGCGGGTGCACCATCCGCGACATCGCGGCCGAGCGCGCCCGGCCCCGACGGAAGAGCAGGGAGACCTCGCGCTCCACCGCGCGGAACGCCGCCTCACCCGTCGGGTCCTGCTCCACCACGTCGACCACCACTCACACCGGCTGCGCGCCGCCAGCCGGCGCGCGATCAGTATCCACCAGCCCCGCGGGCCGCCCGCGCCCCGCGGGCCCGGCCGGGCGGCGCGAAATCACCGGCCCGACATGACCGTAATGGTAGGAATGACCAGCTTGGTCCGCCCGTCCGCCCGTCCGCGCCGAGGAGACCACCGATGCCCAGCCGGCCAACCCCCGACGGTCCCGGATTCACCGCCGAGCTCAGGGAACGCCGTCACCGGCCGCGCGGCCTTCCTGGTGGTCGCCGTGCTGCTGTTGCAGCTGGGCTTCATCACCTCGTACGTCGGCGCGCTGCACGACCCGAGCCCGCACCGGCTCTCGATCGGCGTGGTCGCCCCGCCGCCGGCGCAGCAGCAACTGCTGACCGCCCTGGCCCAGGTGCCGGACGAGGCCGTGCGCCCCCGTGCGGTGGCCGACCGGGCGCAGGCCGAGAGCCTGATCAGGGACCAGCGGCTCTATGCGGCGCTGCTCGTCGACCCGGCCGGCAGCCAGGACACGCTGCTGGTGGCGAGCGCCCGCGGGCCGGCCGCCGCCACCGCCGCGCAGAAGATCGTGGGCGGCCTGGAGCAGGCCCAGGGCCGCACCGTGCGGGTCGAGGACGTGGTGCCGCTGGCCCGTGGGGACGCCGAGGGCCTGTCCGGCTTCTACCTGGTGGTCGGCTGTTGCGTGGGCGGCTACCTGGTCGCCTCGATCCTGGGGATCAGCGCCGGCTCGCGCCCCGCCAACCGGCACCGGGCGGCGATCCGCACCGGCGTGCTGGCGCTCTACGCGGTGGCGGCCGGGCTCGGCGGCGCGCTGATCATCGGGCCGGTCCTGCACGCGCTGCCCGGCAGCACCTGGGGACTCTGGGGCCTGGGCACGCTGGTGGTCTTCGCCGTGGGCACCATCACCATGGCGCTGGAGTGCCTCTTCGACGTGATCGGGATCGGCATCGCGGTGCTGCTCTTCGTGGTGCTCGGCAACCCGAGCGCCGGCGGCGTCTTCCCGCCGCCGCTGATGCCGCCGTTCTGGCGGGCGATCGGCCCCTGGCTGCCGAACGGCGCGGGGACCGACGTGGCCCGCTCGATCGCCTACTTCGACGCCACCCGGCTGACCGGGCCGCTGCTGGTGCTGGCGGCCTGGGCGGTGGTGGGGCTGGTGGTGACCGCGCTCGCCGTCAGCCTGCGTCCCGGGGGCGGCCGGATGGGGGCCGCCCCGGGGAGGCAGGCCGACGGCGAGGACGCGTCGACCCCGCGTCGCACGCCCGCCTGACCCGGCCGCCGGGGCGCGTCACCGTGGTCAGTGCCGCGGACCGACCGGCTCGGCCGTCGCGTCCTGGAGCTCCTCGTCGGCGCGCTGGGTGGTGAAGACGAACTTCTTCATCGCCCAGTAGCGGAAGGCCATGGCGACCAGGGTGCCCAGGATCATGCCGGCCAGGAAGTCGGAGATCTCCTGGGTGAAGTGGCTGACGTGCGGCTCGCGCAGGTTGAACAGGTAGCGGCTGGCCAGCAGCGGGAGGTCGTTGACGCCCACCGCGAGCGCGCTGACCACGATGAACGGGATGGCCTCCTTGTGGCTGCCCTCCGAGCGGAACGACCACTGGCGGTTGAGCAGGTACGAGACCACGGTGGCCAGCGCCGTCGCGATCGTCAGCGCGACCACCGGCTTGGACTGGCAGATGCTGAATCGCAGCGCGTAGTTGATCGCCAGGGTCAGCACGAAGCACGTGCCACCCACGAGCAGGAACTTCACCAGGCTGCGGTGCTGCACCAGGAAGGGACGCAGCGGCCCCGGCACCTTGGCCAGGGCTTTCTGTGTAGGCGACGGCATTGGCGCAGTTTCGCACGAGTCCCCGAGGGCCCGTCACCCGACTCCCCGGATCCGGGCCCGCGACGGGCGCCCGGACGCCCCGGACCCGGGCCCGCCGCGGCCGCGCGGAGCGGGCCGCCGCGGGCCCGGGTCGTCCCGCCGTCAGCCGGCCCTCAGCCCGCCGCGATCCGCACCACGCCGGTCGTGGTGCCCTGGTAGACCACGCCGCCGGGGGCGATCGTGCCGGCCATCTGCAGGGTGTCGTAGACGAAACCGGCGCCCAGGTGGGCGGTCCGCACGACCGCGCCGGTCCGCGGGTCGATCTCCGCGTAGGCGTACGGGTCGAGCAGCGAGGTCCAGTCGGTGCCCGGGATCACCGGCCGGCGCAGCACGGTGTGGATCAGCCGGTCGCCCAGCGACAGCCGCGGGACGGCCGCCGAGCGGACGGCGGTGTCCCAGGTCAGGTCGCAGCCCGAGCCGTCGGGGCGGACGTCCACCCGGCTGAGGCCGCCGTCGAAGGCGGCCGAGGCGGGCACGCCGGGGCCCGCGCCCGCCGGCAGCTTCGGGTACGGGTAGCCGTAGGTGCTCGCCACGAAGACCGCGTCGCCGGCACCGATCGGCGAGTTCTCGCTGCCGCTGCCGCCGGCCCGCAGCACCCCGACCGAGCAGACCTGGGCGCCGTCGTCGGTGCGGTAGACCAGCAGGTGCACGCCGGGGGCGGCGTTGTCGACGATGGTCAGGTAGTCGGTCCCGGTGGTGGGGCCGAAGAAGGTCGGGGTCGAGCCGCTCCCCCAGCTCAGCTGCCCCGGCTTGCGGCCCGGGCCGCGGTCGTACGCCTGGCGCCACCGGATCCGCGGTACGCCGTCGGGACCGGCGACCAGCAGGTAGGTGGCGGCCGTGCTGGTGACGGCGGTGCCGGCGGGGGCGGTGGAGATGCTGTTGGCGACCTGCTCGCCGGCCGGCAGCGCGAGGGTGCCCACCACTCCGCCGCGGTCGTCGGCGGTGCCGACCAGGCCGCCGCCGGTGGCGAACCAGACCCGGCCCTGCCAGTCCGGTGACAGGCCGACCACCGAGTCCCCCTCGGGCACCGCGCCGGCCAGCGGGAGCGAGCGGTCGACGGTGAGCGTCCAGGAGCCGTTCGCGGCGCGGTGGTGGCCGATCCGCAGCAGCGACCGGTCGCCGTCGACCGCCACCAGCCGGTCCTCGTTGTCCAGGTAGGCGTACACGCCACCGAGCAACGACCCCTTGACCAAGGCGAGTTCGGCGATCGACTCGCCACTCGCCGGGTCCAGCAGGTGGACGGTGGGAGTGAGCCCGACGATGGTGGTGCAGAGCGCGAGGGGGTAGCCGTCGGAGCCCACCAGCACGGTCGGGCAGGCCGAGGCCAGCGCGGCCCGGTGCGAGGTCAGCGGCCCGGCGGCCGGGCCGGGCAGCGCGGTGGCGTCCGAGGAGCCGGTGTCGCCGTGCATGGTGGCGGTGCCGTCCGGGCCGGCGTACGGGTTGTGCGGCGGCAGGGAGTTCAGCAGCGGTGGCGGTGCGGCCGAGGCCGCCGGGGCGGCGAGGGCCGGTCCGGCCGGCGCGAGGGCCAGGACGAGCAGGGCGGCTGCGGAGACGACGGCAGCCCGTGCGGGCAGCGCGAAGCGCATGACGGGTCCCTTGGTCGGTGGGAGGGTGAGGGCGGGGGTGAACGGCACGGCGGCGCACCCGCCCGGCCCGCCGGGAACGAGAGTCGGCCCGGCCGCACGGCCGGGCGGGTCACCGCGCTCAGCGCGCGCGGCGACAGATCGCGGAACACGAGCGCGCCAGGTCGACGGCCAGTCGACGGCTCAGCCACGTGTGCGAAGTCATGCCCCCATGCTCGCAACTGACACCCCGTCTCACAACACCGTCTCACCCTCCGGTCGCCCTCACCCGCCCTCGCCGAGGTCAGTCGGCCGTGCCCGCCGGGACCACCCAGCGGGTGGACTGGCCGGTGACCTCGGCGATCATGTCGTAGTCGCCGTCGTCGTGCAGGACGGTGACACCGTGGCGCTCCGCCACCGCGGCGATCACCAGGTCCGCCATGGAGAGCGCACGCCGGTTGCCCGCCCCGACCAGGGCCGCCTGGACGTCCAGGGCGCGGTCCCATGCCTCGTCCGGCGTCGGCAGCCAGTCGAACCCGCGCATCTCGTCGCGGATGCGCTCGGCGTCACCGCGGGACCGAGCGCTACGCAGCACCTCCAGCTCGACCGCTCCGCAGATCGCCAGCAGGCCGGCGTTGTGCAGCGGCTCGACGACCGCCCGTACCGCCGGCTTCGGGTAGCGGGCCAGCACCGAGGTGTCGATCAGGAACCGGGCGATCACCTCGCCCGGTCCGTCGCGCGCGGGTCGTCCACCGGGCCGGTCAGGTCCGGCAGGCCACCCTCGGCGAGCCAGCCCAGGAACGACGTGCGCTTGCGGCGCTTGATCGCGTCCTCGAGCGCGGCGTTGACGGTGGCCACCTTGGTCGTCGTCCCGAAGATCGCCGCGGCCTCGGCGAGCATCTCGTCGTTGACGTCTATCACCGTGCGACTCATGACGACCTCCAGGGAGCGGACGGCAGCGATCGATATCAAATCCTAGCGTTTTTGATATCGATCGCTGCCGGCTCGACGACCTTCGCCCCCGCCCCGCACAGCGGCGCCGGCGCCCGGCGGATCCGGGGATCCGTCGGGCGCCGGCGTGGGATGCGGGGCGGGGGTGCCGCGGGGTGCGGGTCGGGTCAGGCGGCCTGGGCGGAGACCAGGACGTCGGCCGGCTCCAGGGCCAGCGCCAGCACCTCGCGGACGTCGGCCACGGGGTGGACGGTCAGGCGCTCCAGCACCTCGGCCGGGACGTCGTCCAGGTCGGGCTCGTTGCGCTTGGGGATGATCACCGTGGTGACCCCGGCGCGGTCCGCGGCCAGCAGCTTCTGCTTGACCCCGCCGATCGGCAGCACCCGGCCGGTCAGCGAGACCTCCCCGGTCATCGCCACGTCGGTGCGCACCTTGCGGCCCGACAGCAGCGAGGCCAGCGCCGTGGTCATGGTGATGCCGGCGCTCGGGCCGTCCTTGGGGACGGCGCCGGCCGGGACGTGCAGGTGGATGCCGCGCTCGCGCAGGCCGGTGACCGGCAGCTCCAGCTCGGCGCCGCGCGAGCGCAGGTAGGAGAGCGCGATGTGCGCGGACTCCTTCATCACGTCGCCCAGCTGGCCGGTCAGCGTCAGGCCGGTCGAGCCGGTCTCCGCGTCGGCCAGCGAGGCCTCGATGTAGAGCACGTCGCCGCCCGCGCCGGTGACCGCCAGCCCGGTCGCCACGCCCGGCACCGCGGTGCGCGCCTCGGCCGGCTCCTGGGCCGCCTCGGGCGTGTGGTGCGGGCGGCCGATCAGCGCGCGCAGGTCCTCGGCGCCGATCGCCACTGGCAGCTCGCGCTCGGCCAGCTCGCTCTGCGCGGCGACCTTGCGCAGGATCCGGGCCAGCGCCCGCTCCAGGTTCCGCACGCCGGCCTCCCGGGTGTACTCGCCGGCCAGCCTGCGCAGCGCCGGCTCGTCGAGGGTGACCTCCTCGGCCGTCAGCCCGGCCTTCTCCAGCTGGCGGGGCAGCAGGTGGTCGCGGGCGATGACGACCTTCTCGTCCTCGGTGTAGCCGTCCAGGCGGACCAGCTCCATCCGGTCCAGCAGCGCCTCGGGGATGGCCTCCAGCACGTTGGCGGTGGCCAGGAAGACCACGTCGGAGAGGTCCAGCTCGACCTCCAGGTAGTGGTCCCGGAAGGTGTGGTTCTGCGCCGGGTCGAGCACCTCCAGCAGGGCGGCGGCCGGGTCGCCGCGGTAGTCCGAGCCGACCTTGTCGATCTCGTCCAGCAGGACCACCGGGTTCATCGAGCCGGCCTCCTTGATCGCCCGCACGATCCGGCCGGGCAGCGCGCCGACGTAGGTGCGCCGGTGACCGCGGATCTCCGCCTCGTCGCGCACGCCGCCGAGCGCGACCCGCACGAAGTCCCGGCCCATCGCCCGGGCCACCGACTCGCCCAGCGAGGTCTTGCCGACCCCGGGCGGGCCCACCAGCGCCAGCACCGCGCCGCCGCGCCGGCCGCCGACCAGGCTCAGCCCCTGGTCCGCGCGGCGCTTGCGCACGGCCAGGTACTCCACGATCCGGTCCTTCACGTCGGCCAGGCCCGCGTGGTCGGCGTCCAGCACCGCCCGCGCGCCGGCCACGTCGTAGCCGTCCTCGCGGCGCTCGTTCCAGGGCAGCTCCAGCACGGTGTCCAGCCAGGTGCGGATCCAGCTGCCCTCGGGCGACTGGTCGGAGCTGCGCTCCAGCTTGTCGACCTCCTTGAGGGCGGCCTCGCGCACCTTCTCGGGCAGGTCGGCGGCCTCCACCCGGGCGCGGTAGTCGCCCTCCTCGTCGGCGGCCTCGCCGTTCAGCTCGGCGAGCTCCTTGCGCACCGCCTCCAGCTGGCGGCGCAGCAGGAACTCCTTCTGCTGCTTGGCCACGCCCTCCTCGACGTCCTTGCGGATGGTGTCGTTGACCTCCTCCTCGGCGAGGTGGTCGCGCAGCAGGGTCAGCGCGTACTCCAGCCGGGCCACCTGGTCGGCCTCCAGCAGCGCCTTGAGCTTCTGCTCGGCGGTGGCGAACGGCGCGTAGCCGATGTTGTCGGCGAGCTCGCCGACGCCCTCGATCGCGGACAGCCGGTCGACCAGCTGCCAGGCCCCGCGCTTGCGCAGGTACTGGGTGGAGACCGCCTTGTACTCCTTCATCAGCTCGGCGGCCCGGCCGGCCACCGGCAGCCCGACGGCGGACTCGCGGAAGGGGGTGGTCTCCACCCAGAGCGCGGCGCCGGGGCCGGTGGTGCCGGCGCCGATCCGCACCCGGCGCACCGCCCGCACCAGCGCGGCGGGCTCGCCGTCGGCCAGCCGGCCGACCTGCTCGACGGTGGCCAGCGCGCCGACCGACGCGTACGAGCCGTCCAGCCGCGGCACCAGCAGCACCTGCGGCTTGCCGCCGTCCACCGACGCCCGCGCGGCGGCCCGGGCGGCCTCGACGGCGGCGCGCACCTCGGTGTCCTTGAGGTCCAGCGGCACCACCATGCCGGGCAGCACGACCTCGTCGTCGAGGGGCAGCACGGGCAGAGTGAGCGGAGCGGACGTCGATGCCATGATCTCTCCCCAGTCAGTGAACTTGAGTCGATGGGACTAAGGCCTGGCGAGGGCTGGATGTTCCCGGGACTCTGTTCGCTCTGAGCGATCAACGGACGACGGTCCGGCGGAGCGCGCGAAGCCGCTGCTCAGCGCCCCGCGCCTGCTGCTCAGCGCCCGTCAGGCGCCTTCGAGCGCCGGGCGGCGTACCGCGCGCCGCTCCCGGCTCCGGCGCGGGCCGCGCGGCGGGCGGCGCAGCGGCCACCACAGCGCGATCCCGACCAGCAGCGCGGTGGGGTGCCCGATGGCGGTGACCAGGTCCCGCGCGCTGAGCATCTGGTGCCCGACCAGCAGCAGCGCGCCGGCCAGCGCGAACCCCCGGGCACGCGGCGAGAGCAGCCCGCTGACCGCCCCGAGGCTGGCCAGCACGCCGTAGCTGACGCCGATGTCCAGCTCGTCCAGGATGCTCGGGCCGACCTGCCCGGTGGCCACCGCCAGGGCCACCACGGCCTGCGAGACCAGCGTGCCGGCCACGTGCCCGGCCGCGAAGACGCCGGCGGCGCGCAGCGAGCCGATCCGCCGCTCCAGCGGCGCGACGGTGAAGGTGAAGCCCCACAGGTAGGGCATCCAGACCGGCCCGGCCACCCAGAGCCCGCTCATCAGCAGCGAGCGCAGCGGGGTGTGCAGCAGGTGGTGGCCGTCGGTGCTGGACATGCTCTGCAACTGGTGCACCAGGTCCTGGTTGCCGAACCTGGCGAAGACGGTGGTGCCGGCGAGGACCAGCAGGTAGCCGACCGCGAAGGGGTTGCGCCGAGGGGTGGGCATCCGGTCCAGCACCCAGAGCAGCGGGCCGGCCCGCAGGCCCAGCCGCAGACCGGCGTAGGGGGTCACCGGGGCGGTGGGCAGGCCGCCGCGTGATGAGTCCGCCATGGGGCCTCCGCTCGCTCGGTCCGGCCGCTCACTGCGGGTGGCCGGGTGCGCTCGCTCCGCGTGCACACCGTGCCACCTCGGGCCGGTTCCGTCCACGGTACGGGGTACGTCTGAGAGTCCGGTGAGGATCGCACTGTGGTGCGCGTTACGGCAGTTCAGCCTCTGGTCCGTACCAACGGCCCAGGTCGGGGCGAGGACCGGGCCGGCCGGGGGCGCCGACGCTTTCGTGCCTACGGACCGTTACGGTAAGTCGACATGGACGGGTAAGGTAGCGGCCCGTGCTGGTGCCCCGCGGCGCGCGCCACGGCTGGCGGTCCGCAAATCTGCGGTCCGGCTGCCGGGGCTCGCCCGGTGTCCGTACGCTGCGATGTGCGCGTACCGGATCCGCGGCCTGGAAGCCGCCGGTCCGGTCGTGCCGGTCGGAGCCCGGGGCGACCTCAGCCGGCACGGAACAACGACGGAACCGAGACTACGAACGGTGCCCGCCACACCCACAGGTGGCGGCCCGCAGGCCCTGGGGGCGGTGGCGTGACCGTGACAGAGATTCAGCAGGACACCAGCGGCAGCGGTGTGATTGCCCAACGACGTGTACTGGTGGTGGAGGACGAGCCCACCATCGCGGAGTCCATCGCGGCCCGCCTGGGCGCGGAGGGCTTCAAGGTCGCCGTGGCCCACGACGGCCCCGGCGCGGTGGACGGCTTCCACACCTGGCAGCCCGACCTCGTGGTGCTCGACATCATGCTGCCCGGCTTCGACGGCCTGGAGGTCTGCCGCCGCATCCAGGCGCAGCGCCCGGTCCCGGTGCTGATGCTGACCGCCCGCGACGACGAGACCGACCTGCTGGTGGGCCTGGGCGTGGGCGCCGACGACTACATGACCAAGCCGTTCTCGATGCGCGAGCTGGCGGCGCGGGTGAACGTGCTGCTGCGCCGGGTGGAGCGGGCCCAGCAGGCCGCCAGAACCCCCGCGCTCGGCTCGCTGCGCTTCGGCGAGCTGGAGATCGACCACGTGCAGCGCCGGGTCCGGCTCGCCTCCGGCGACGTCCACCTGACGCCCACCGAGTTCGACCTGCTGGCCTGCCTGGCGGCCCAGCCGCGGGCGGTGCTCACCCGCGAGCAGTTGCTCGCCGAGGTCTGGGACTGGACCGACGCCTCGGGCACCCGCACCGTCGACAGCCACGTCAAGGCGCTGCGCCGCAAGATCGGCGCCACCTGGATCCGCACCGTGCACGGGGTCGGCTACGCGCTGGAGGCCCCGGTGTCCTGAGGGCGGCACGCGGTACACCTGCGGGGGAGCCACGGGGGCACAGGAGTACGGGGACCACAGCACCGATGAAGACCACGACCGCGCGCGCTCGCACGGAGTCCGAGGCGCCGCCCGAGGGGCGGCTGCTGAGCCGCGCCGCGGCCCGGCTCTGGCGTGAGCTGCGGCTGCTCGACCCGCTGCGCTCGATCAAGGGCAAGCTGACCCTGCTGGTCATCGTCTCGGTCATGCTGGCCACCGGCATGGTGGTGATCGCGATCCGCTCGGAGACCCAGATCCGGGTGATCATGACCTTCTCGATGATCGCCTCGCTGCTCTTCATGCAGTTGCTGGCGCACACCCTCACCGCGCCGCTGCGCGAGATGACGGCCGCCGCGCGGGCGATGGCCGGCGGCGACTACAGCCGCCGGGTGAAGGCCGGCTCGCGCGACGAGATCGGCGAACTGGCCACCGCCTTCAACAAGATGGCGGCGGACCTGGAGGCGGCCGACCGGCACCGCCGGGAGCTGGTGGCCAACGTCTCGCACGAACTGCGCACCCCGATCGCCGCCCTGCGGGCGGTGCTGGAGAACGTGGTGGACGGCGTGGTGCAGCCCGACCACGCCACCCTGGGCGCCGCGCTGGAGCAGACCGAGCGGCTGGGCCGGCTGGTCAGCCACCTGCTCGACCTCTCCAAGCTGAACGACGGCGTGGTGCCGCTGGACGCCCGCGAGTTCGAGGTCGGCCCGTTCCTGACCGGCGTGCTGCGCGGCCTGACGGTGGACGGCGCCACAGCCGGCGGCGCCTGGAGCCGGCGCGGCGACGTCCGGCTGCGGCTGGACGTCCAGCCGCAGACGCTCACCGCGCTGGCCGACCCGGAGCGGCTGCACCAGGTGGTGGCGAACCTGGTGGACAACGCCTGCAAGCACTCCCCCGCCGGCGGCCTGGTCACCGTGCGGGCCCGGGCCGGCAGCGTGCCGCTGGCGCTGCTGCTGGAGGTGGAGGACCAGGGCCCGGGCATCCCGTTGCAGGACCGCACCCGGGTCTTCGACCGCTTCAGCCGGGCGGGCGCGCCGACCGCCCAGGGGCCGGGCAGCGACGGCGGAACCGGCCTGGGGCTGGCCATCGCCCGCTGGGCGGTGGACCTGCACGGCGGGCGGATCGAGGTGGCCGACGGTTCGCAGGGCTGCCTGATCCAGGTCACGCTGCCCGGCGAACCGCCCGCCGCGCCGCGCCCCCGGCTCTGAGGGGCTCCGCCTCGAGGGGACCCCGGTCCGGGCGGCTGCGCCCGGGGTCCCCCGGGCGCAGCCGATCACCGTTCTGTCCAGCTCGGCCGGTTCTGTCACATAATTGGGACATATCGGTGATCGACAGCGCCCGATCGATCGCATCCCGCCAATCCTGCCCGGTATTGTCCGAGTTGGTGGGGTTTTGGTGCCCCGGACGGAATCGCTCGTTTCCCCTCTAAGAGAACTTCCTAACGCACGATTCCGGCCAATGTGGCCGACGGCACTGTGATCTGGGCGACGCCAACCCCCCGGGGACTGCGCGATCACTCGTCAGGGGCGTAGCCTTAATCCCCGCTGTCCAAACATCCCAAAAGGAAGCGGAAGAGGGCGGTTGCCGCCGTGTCGCCACAGTCCCCTGAGACCCCCAACAGCTCGGCCCCACGCACGAAGACGGAGCCCACTGGCTTCGGTCCCAATGAGTGGCTCGTCGACGAGATCTACCAGCAGTACCTCCAGGATCCCAACTCGGTCGACCGAGCCTGGTGGGACTTTTTCGCCGACTACAAGCCCGGTACCGAGGTGACCCCAGTGACCCAGGCCGCGACCCAGGTCGGCCCCACGCCGACCCCCGTTGCCGCCCCTGCCCCTGCTGCCGTGCCCGCGGCGCCTGCCGTCGTCGCCGCCCCGGTAGCCGCGCCCGCCGCGCCTGCCGCCGCCGCGCCGCTGGCAGCCGCTCCGGCCGCGCCGCCGGCCCCGAAGGCGGCCGCTGCGGCCCCCGCGGCCGTCGAGAGCACCGGGCCCGAGCTCGTGCCGCTGCGTGGCCCGGCCAAGGCCGTCGCCACCAACATGGACGCCTCGCTGGAGGTGCCCACCGCGACCTCGGTGCGCGCCGTGCCGGCGAAGCTGTTGATCGACAATCGCATCGTCATCAACAACCACCTGCAGCGCGCCCGCGGCGGCAAGGTCTCCTTCACCCACCTGATCGGCTACGCGCTGGTGCAGGCTCTGAAGGCGACCCCGGGGATGAACCACAGCTACACCACCAAGGACGGCAAGTCCTTCCTGGTGAAGCCGGACCACATCAACCTGGGCCTGGCCATCGACCTGGTGAAGCCCAACGGCGACCGCCAGCTGGTCGTCGCGGCGATCAAGAAGGCCGAGACGCTCGACTTCTTCGGCTTCTGGCAGGCGTACGAGGACATCGTCCGGCGCGCCCGCGGCAACAAGCTGACGATGGACGACTTCACCGGCGTGACGGTCTCGCTGACCAACCCCGGTGGCATCGGCACGGTGCACTCGGTGCCGCGGCTCATGCAGGGCCAGGGCACCATCCTGGGCGTCGGCGCGATGGAGTACCCGGCCGAGTTCCAGGGCTCCAACCCGGAGACGCTGGCCCGCCTGGGCGTCTCCAAGATCATGACGCTGACCTCGACCTACGACCACCGGGTCATCCAGGGCGCGGCCTCCGGCGAGTTCCTGCGCTCGATCCACCAGCTGCTGCTGGGCGAGCACGGCTTCTACGACGAGGTCTTCGAGTCGCTGCGGATCCCGTACGAGCCGGTGCGCTGGGCCACCGACGTGGCCACCACCCACGACGACGAGGTCAACAAGACCGCCCGCGTCATGGAGCTCATCCACTCCTACCGGGTCCGCGGCCACCTGATGGCCGACACCGACCCGCTGGAGTACAAGCAGCGCAAGCACCCCGACCTGGACGTCGTGGAGCACGGGCTGACCCTGTGGGACCTCGAGCGCGAGTTCGCGGTCGGCGGCTTCGGCGGCAACCGGATGATGAAGCTGCGCGACATCCTCGGCCTGCTGCGCAACACGTACTGCCGCACCGTCGGCATCGAGTACATGCACATCCAGGACCCCAAGCAGCGCAAGTGGCTGCAGGAGCGCCTGGAGAAGCCGTACACCAAGCCGGAGCGCGAGGAGCAGCTGCGCATCCTGCGCCGGCTGAACTCCGCGGAGGCCTTCGAGACCTTCCTGCAGACCAAGTACGTCGGCCAGAAGCGCTTCTCGCTGGAGGGCGGCGAGTCGCTGATCCCGCTGCTGGACGCGACCATCGACGCGGCCGCCGAGCACCGCCTCGACGAGGCCGTGATCGGCATGGCCCACCGCGGCCGCCTCAACGTGCTGGCCAACATCGTCGGCAAGCCGTACGGCAAGATCTTCGGCGAGTTCGAGGGCAACCTCGACCCGAAGTCGATGCACGGCTCCGGCGACGTGAAGTACCACCTGGGCTCCGAGGGCACCTTCACCGGCCTGGACGGCGAGACCATCAAGGTCTCGCTGGCCGCCAACCCCTCGCACCTGGAGACGGTCGACCCGATCGTCGAGGGCATCGTCCGCGCCAAGCAGGACGTGCTGGACCAGGGCGGCACCACCTTCCCGGTGCTGCCGATCCAGATCCACGGCGACGCGGCCTTCGCCGGCCAGGGCGTCGTCGCCGAGACGCTGAACATGTCGCAGCTGCGCGGCTACCGCACCGGTGGCACGATCCACCTGGTGGTCAACAACCAGGTCGGCTTCACCGCTGCCCCGGCCAGCAGCCGCTCCTCGATGTACTGCACCGACGTGGCCCGGATGATCGAGGCGCCGATCTTCCACGTGAACGGCGACGACCCGGAGGCCGTGGTCCGCGTGGCCCGCCTGGCCTTCGAGTTCCGTCAGGCGTTCCACAAGGACGTCGTGATCGACCTCATCTGCTACCGCCGCCGCGGTCACAACGAGGCCGACAACCCCTCGTTCACGCAGCCGCTGATGTACGACCTGATCGACAAGAAGCGCTCGGTGCGCAAGCTCTACACCGAGGGTCTGATCGGTCGCGGCGACATCACCATGGAAGAGGCGGAGTCCGCGCTCCAGGACTTCCAGGGTCAGCTGGAGAAGGTCTTCGCGGAGGTCCGCGACGCGGCCGCCGCGCAGGTGGCGGCCCCGGCCGGCCGCCCGGTGGCCGACTTCCCGGTCAACATCCAGACCGGCATCTCGCAGGAGATGGTCAAGCGGATCGCCGCCTCGCAGGTCAACCTGCCGGACTGGCTGACCGTGCACCCGCGCCTGCTGCCGCAGCTGCAGCGCCGGGCCGCCTCGATCGAGGACGGCACCATCGACTGGGCCACCGGCGAGACCCTCGCCATCGGCTCGCTGCTGATGGAGGGCCACCCGGTCCGCCTGGCCGGCCAGGACAGCCGCCGCGGCACCTTCGGCCAGCGCCACGCGGTGCTGATCGACCGGGTCACCGGCGAGGACTACACCCCGCTGCTGTACCTGACCGAGGACCAGGCCCGCTACACCGTCTACGACAGCCTGCTGTCGGAGTACGCGGCGATGGGCTTCGAGTACGGCTACTCGCTGACCCGCCCGAACTCGCTGGTCATGTGGGAGGCGCAGTTCGGCGACTTCGTCAACGGCGCGCAGACCGTGGTCGACGAGTACATCGCCTCGGCCGAGCAGAAGTGGGCCCAGCACTCGGGCGTCACCCTGCTGCTGCCGCACGGCTACGAGGGCCAGGGACCGGACCACTCGTCCGCGCGCCCGGAGCGCTTCCTGCAGCTGTGCGCGCAGAACAACATGACGGTCGCGATGCCGACGCTGCCCTCGAACTACTTCCACCTGCTGCGCTGGCAGGTGCACAACCCGCACCACAAGCCGCTGGTCGTCTTCACCCCGAAGTCGATGCTGCGTCTGAAGGCGGCGGCGAGTGCGGCGGAGGAGTTCACCTCCGGCTCGTTCCGCCCGGTGATCGGTGACTCCACCGTGAACCCGGCCGACGTGCGCAAGGTGGTCATCACCGCGGGCAAGTTCTACTACGACCTGGAGGCGGCGCGCACCGAGCGCGGCGTCACCGACACCGCCCTGGTCCGGATCGAGCGGCTCTACCCGCTGCCGGTGGCCGAGCTCCAGGAGGAGCTGAGCCGCTACGGCGAGGACGTGCAGTTCATCTGGGCCCAGGAGGAGCCGGCCAACCAGGGTGCCTGGCCGTTCATCGCGATGAACCTGGTCGACCACCTCGACGTGGTGATCGGCCGCAAGGCCAGCGGTGGCCGCCTGCGCCGGGTGGCCCGCAACGCCTCCTCGGCCCCGGCCGTCGGCTCGGCCAAGCGCCACGCCGCCGAGCAGCAGGGCCTGATCGACGAGGTCTTCAGCCTCTGACGTCGCGCCCGCGAGGGCGACGCACCTCCGTGACACCCGAAGGGCCCGGTCTGCTCGCAGGCCGGGCCCTTCGGCGTCCGGCGAGATCTCGGCTCGGTAACCAAACCCCGCCCCCCGCGCGGCGCCTGAGGGGCCGTCGATAACCTCGGCCCCATGCCTGACGAGTCACGCCCTGCCGCTCCCCCGCTGCCGGCCTTCCAACCGCTGCACCCGGACGACCCGTTCGAGGTCGCCGGCTACCGGCTCTTCGCCCGGCTCGGGGCCGGCGGCATGGGCCGGGTCTACCTCTCCTACACGCCGGGCGGGCGGCCGGTGGCGCTCAAGGTGGTGCGCCCGGAGTTCGCCGAGGACGCCGAGTTCCGCCGGCGCTTCGGCCAGGAGGTGACCAACGCCCAGCGCATCCACGGGCTCTACACGGCGCAGGTGATCGACTCCGGCACCGGGGCGGACGCGCCCTGGCTGGTCACCGCGTACGTGCCCGGGCCCTCGCTGCAGCAGGTGGTGCGCGAGTACGGCGCGCTGCCGGTGCGCACCGTCCTGCTGCTGCTGGGCGGCATCGCCGAGGCGCTGCAGGCGATCCACAGCGTCGCCGTCGTGCACCGCGACCTCAAGCCGGCCAACGTGCTGGTGGCCGCCGACGGTCCGCGGGTGATCGACTTCGGGATCGCCCGGGCCGCCGACGCCACCGCGCTGACCGGCACCGGCTTCCGGATCGGCTCGCCCGCCTTCATGGCGCCCGAGCAGGCCCAGGGCCGGCCGGTCACCGCGGCCACCGACGTCTTCGCGCTGGGCGCGCTGACCGCGTACGTGGCCAGCGGGGTGCCGCCGTTCGGCGAGGGACCGGAGACCGCGGTGCTCTACCGGGTGGTGCACGAGCCGCCGGAGCTGGACGCGGTGCCGGGCGGCCTGCGCGAGCTGGTGCTGCGCTGCCTGGCCAAGGAGCCGCAGGACCGCCCGACGCCCGCCGAGATCATCGAGTGGGCCCGCAACCACCCCGAGGTGGGCGGGCAGTTGCGGTTCGCCGACGACTGGCTGCCCTCGCCGGTGAACACCGAGATCACCCGGCGCGCCGACCTGCCCAGGACCCCGCCGACCCGGCTCCCGGCGCTGCCGGCCACGCCGCCGACCGTGCCGCCACCGGC